>JAQJDB010000007.1:1200000-1500000 GCA_032139905.1 Nitrospira sp. MA-1 | reverse complement strand
ACGGACGTGATCCTGTCCCGGCTCCAATTTCAGAAAAAACGGCTGACTCGACATCATCACATGGGAGTACCAGAACGTGGCATTCTCAAGACAGGCGGCTTGACTGGACACATTGGACACATACCCGACAATCACCGCCACCAACAGCAGGAGGATTTTACGCCACATTCTGATTCATTCTTTCTTGATGCCTATTGATTGTAGATATTCTTAGAAGCCCAATCTTTCCCAACCCATGGCAGCTCATGCAAAGGAGGCTCTCCGATTGTAACGGTCAGATGAGAAAAAACTTAATGGGGATTAACTAAAAATCCAGGAGAGGAGCAGAGGTCAAAGTACACTATCTACGGAGTAACGACTGACAAATCCCTTGCATATCCAATGGAAGGTCCACTGAATATTCCTGAAGTATCCCGGATACGGGATGCTGAAATCCCAGTGTGCGTGCATGAAGCATCACCCGTGGAATGTCGGTTTCCGCGACCCGGCAGACATGCTGACCGCCATACGTCTCATCCCCCAAAATCGGGCACCCTAGAGACGTCAGATGAACTCGAAGCTGATGTGTCCGCCCAGTGCGGGGTGCTAACGTCACTTGTGAAGCCAGGTCACCCAATTTTCTCACAGTCCGATATTCCGTGATGGCCCGTTGTGGATGTGCGGTCTTGGATGAAACCTTTTTCGGTTCTCCCCGATCCCGACCGATGGGCAACTCGATCACTCCCTGCTCATTCCGGGGTGCCCCCCAGACAAGTGCCTCGTACGTTCGATCGATCGAGTGTGCTTCAAACTGTGCCGCCAGCATACGATGGGCATGATCGGTCTTGGCGACCACCATCACTCCGGAGGTATCCTTATCCAGTCGGTGCACCAGTCCTGGTAGCGTCGGATTCCCATTGGACATTTCTGTATCACCATGATTTGGAAAATGGGCCAACAGCGCATTGAGCACGGTGCCCACCCAGTTGCCTGACGTGGGATGCACCACCACTCCCGCAGGCTTGTTCATCACCAGAAGGGCTTCATCTTCGTGAAGAATTTCCAATGGCATGGCTTTCCCATTGACCAGGAGCGGTCCAGGCTGGGGAACATCCATCGTAATGTGATCGCCTGGTTGAATGGTGTGACTCGGTTTGACCATCCTGTCATTGACACGGATCCGTCCCAACTCGATCAATCGTTGCAATCGGGAACGGGATATGTCCCGCTCCCGATTGACTAAAAATTGATCAAGGCGTTTGCGGGCTTCACCCGCCGTCACGACAAATTCAGTAATCATAGGAGTCAATCAGAATTGGTGAACGAGTGGAAGATCGGACGTATGGCTATGAGCACCATGCAGAGACCGATTAGTCCACCAGTCGTATGCGGTCACCGCAGTGGATCATACCGCCCTGCGTGACTGAGGCATACACTCCAACATTGCCGGAATTGTGTTGGACAGCGGTACGAAGAATCCCTGTGTCCTTCGGAAGGTCTCCTTGCGCTAATGTCGTCATCACGCAACGACCGCAGGAGCCGGTGATCTTCAGGCGCACCTCGTCCCCAATACCCAGTGTATGATCGATCCAGCCTTGTTCGATAAACCCTTCCTGCCCATCCCCTGCAGATTCCACTACCAGGTTCGGACGAAATCGCGGCTCCTCGAACCGCCCTTCCGGATACGCACCACGAAGCTGGTTGAGCGTGGAGGTGGTCAGTAGATGCACCATGGCAGCGTCGAAAAACGTGCCGGCCGGAAGCGAGAAGTCCGTCACCGTGTCCCGCTTCTCCCGGCCATCCATATCGGGCCAGTATTCTTCCGACTGGGGTATCCAGGTTCCAGCCATGGCTGATTGAACTCCGGTCACCCGGCCCTCTTCGATGACTGCCAGTGAGACCTCACGGTTCAGGGCTTGAGAGAGGGCCTGAGATAAATCCTTTTGCTCGCTGGTGACAATCGTGCCATCTGGCAAAGTGATGCGGACGCGAGGCACCAATTCATTGTCACTGACTCCCTCCATGAGGCTCGACTGAAAGGCAAAAAGATTCGGCCATTTTTTGGGATTTTTGGCGGTGGCCACTTTGCCATCGGCCCCATCAAGAATGGCGTAGACCCGATCTCCTTGAAGTCCGTGGGCGGTGACCTGAGCAAGGGATAAGGCCTCTCCCCTCATCGACTTGACTGGATAGCGCCACAACGACTGAACGACTCCTATTTCGGTTTGCGAAACATTCCTCACGTTGAATTCTCCTTGTTGAATAGTAACCTCCCGGCGCAATGACACAGCCATTCACAGATATCGCTGACTCTGAAGCAAAGCTCCTAATGTATAAGGATAAGCCAGGATACTTGGGAGGATGAGACACATCCCCCCAAGAATATCACAGAACTCATTACCCCAGGTAGAGTTATGGAATTTCGACAATATCCGACTTCATGGATCCGAGCAACCCGAGCAGCTCCTTCTGTTCCGCTTGCGGAACCTTGAATGTATCGAGGGCAGCAACCAGGTCCTCCACCATCGCCGTAAAGTCGGCATTGCTGATGCGCATTCCCGCATGCGTCGTCTTCATATCCCTGCCCGTATAGGTGCAGGGTCCACCAGTCGCTCCACAGACTTGATCCACCAGATGTCCCTTCAGTTTCGGGATATCGGTAGTGGCAAAGCGACCGTTGATGCGCTGATCGTCGGCAACATTGCCGACAAATTCATCGATAACGGCTGTGATCGCCGGCTTTCCTCCTAACCGGTCGTACAACGATGGCGTCACTTTTCCGGACGGGGGTTCAACCGTTGAACAGGCAACCCCACTCAGGAACAGCCCCACAGCTAACCCGAGATACAGGCCCTTCACACACACACGCATACTATTTTCTCCTTTCGTTGCTAATTGAGATCCGGTTCAGACGATTTATCGCAATCCGTCTCACTTCTGTAAAATTAAATCATTCGGCTTAAAGACTGGCTTTCACATCACCCATGGACGCACCAAAATTCACATGAAACACCTGCCCCTCTAACACCAGCGCCGGAACAGACTTCACCCCTGCCGTTTCGGCCTCACCCACCCGATCGGGTTTTTGCGCAAAGTGCACGATTTCCAAATCGTATTGCTGACGATCAATGGCCTGAGTCACCATCGTCTCTGCAGACACACAGACCGGGCACCCTGCATGATAAAACACGGCTTTCTTCATAACCTGCCTCCTTTTGAAAAAAAGTAATTAGTATTGAGTCGAAACTATATGGAATTTAGCAGCGATATTTTCATTTGTCAAATCTGTATCGAGGCGATACAATTGGCCTATGAGCACCCAAGAAGCCAATGAGGTCTTAGAGCGATTGTGCAACCTGCAACGGATGGAGGCACGGGCGTTTGGTCTGCGTTACGGATTACAGCCAGTGCAGATGGAAGCCCTCACATATCTGACGCAATGCAACCGCTATTCAAATACGCCGCAAGCCGTAGCGGAGTATCTGGGGCTCACGAAGGGAACTGTCTCACAATCGCTCAAGGTTTTAGAGCAGAAGGGATTCCTGCGGAAGCAGGCGGATAATGAGGACAAACGGATCGTACGCCTTGCGCCGACTACCAAAGGGAGCAATCTCAGCAAAAAGGCCCTTCTCGCCAGAAACCTGGAACCGGCACTGGCGATGACGGACCCCATGAAAATCGCTGAACTGACTTCTGCTTTGCGCTCAATCCTGCGAGGGATGCAGCAGGCCAATGGACGAAAAGCCTTTGGTGCCTGCCACACCTGTCGTTTCAATGAAGATCATGGGAAGAACGGGTATGTCTGCGGTTTGACACGAGAACCATTAAGCATGCAAGACGTTCAATTGATCTGCCGCGAGCACCAATATCCGCATTAGCACATCTTGCCCCACATCACCTGGGACCTCTCCCCATACAGACGGTGGGCCAAAACACATCCTCTCCCCTCTTGTGTGCAGACTTTAAATGCTTCCTGCGGCATCCGCTTGTTTCCGGCTATTCGGAAATCGTCTTGAACAGTTTGACCGGGGCCCGTTTTTTCCGCATGCGAATATTGAGCATTTCCACGGTAACGGAAAACGCCATCGCAAAATAAATATAGCCCTTCGGGACATGCACCTCGAACCCCTCCACCATCAGGGTCACACCCACCAGAATGAGAAATGAGAGGGCAAGAACTTTGATGGTCGGATGCTCATCGACAAAATCGCCAATCGCTTTTGCAGCCATCAGCATCACGAGCACGGCCAGGATAATGGCGATCGCCATAAGAGAAATCTGATCAACCAGACCGACCGCCGTAATGACTGAATCCAGTGAAAACACAATATCCAAAACCGCAATCTGGACGAGAACCATTCCCAAGCTGGCCGCTACAGTTACGTGCCCGCTCTCTTCTTCTAGCCCTTCCAGACTGTTATGGATTTCATGCGTAGCTTTTGCCATGAGAAACAGCCCACCGCCGACCAGAATAATATCGCGCCCTGAAATCGCCTGGGTGAACACGGTCACTAACGGTTCGGTGAGTCCCATGACCCAGGAAATTGAAAACAGCAATCCCAGGCGCGCCACCATGGCAAGGCCAAGCCCTGCTCTTCTGGCAAACGTCCGCTGACTCTCGGGAAGACGTCCGACAAGGATGGAGATAAAGATAATATTATCGATCCCCAGGACAATTTCTAACGCGGTTAACGTGCCTAATGCGATCCATGCTTCAGGACTTGTCAGCCATTCAAACATCAGATTCTCCTCTTTTTTCTTGTGACCATCGAATGTGTTGAGCCATAGCCGTATTCCTGCACGACGTTACACGACCGTACAGGATCCGCAGGTATGAACATGCGGGCTTTTTTCATAGGGTAGATCTTGATCACTTCTTGGTTCGTAAACAGGAAACATTGCTGACGGGTCTTCTCACGATGAGCTGTCCTAAGCGTGACATTCTCGAAAGCCGTCCATAGATGACCCGATAGAGCCCCACATTCAGCATGAGAGATATTTGAAAATATTAATATATAAATTAACTAGTTACGAGATTCACACTTGGCGCAATTTGAGTGTATCTCTGGCCGACCACCATCATTGACACTTCTCATCTCGCTATGTAACCATTGGTTACATGACACCTGAAACCTTCAAACACATTCGGCAACGCCTCGGTTTAACCCAAAACCAACTCGCTGAACGCCTCCGCACCACCCGCATGACCATTACCCGCTATGAGTGCGGGATGCGCCGGATTCCTGGAGTGGTCGAAGCCATCCTCTCCCACCTGGACTCTCCGACACAAATTCCCATGGCCGGTATCGTCGCTGCCGGCAACCCGATTGAACCCATACCCCAAACCGAACTGGTGGAGGTTCCACCCTCCATGCTGCGAACGGGAGATAATTTCGCGTTACGCGTGAAAGGTGAATCGATGCGGGATGAAGGCATTCTCCCCGGCGACCTGGTGATTGTACACAAGCAAAAAATGGCGCGAAATGGACAAACTGTGGTCGCGCTGGTGAATCAGGAGGCGACGATTAAGAAATATTACAATAAAGAAGGGCAGATAGAACTGCATCCGGCAAACGTGACCATGGCTCCCATTCTGGTGACCCCGCAGGATGAATTTGCGATTGAAGGAGTGGTGATCGGGGTCATTCGGCATTGTGGCTAGATGAAAAATAATGGATCGTCAGATTGTCTGTTTATGTATTCCTCGATTCGAAGTGGCCCTGGCGCGCCTCGATACCCCCTCTTTACGCACCAGACCTGTCGCCGTGGCTTCCGCGCATGCGTCCCGCGCCATCATCCGTGAAGTTTCCCCCGAAGCCGAAGACGCGGGAGTGATACCGGGACTTCCGGCCGACCGGGCCAGACGACGCTGTCCCTCACTTCGACTCGTGCCTCCCAACCCTACCCGTGTTGCCCAAGCCCATCATGCCCTCGTGTCGTTCATGACACCGATCGCACCCGTTTGGGAGTCGTTCAGGCCGGGACATTTTTATTTGGATTTGACCGGGACCACTCGACTCTTTGGCCCAACCCGTGACACCACGATGCGCTTAGAGCGCGATGTCACATCACGGCTTGGGCTCCAAGCCGTCGCCGGTATCGGAACCAACAAACTTGTCGCGCAAATGGCCAGTTCCATCCTCACGCCGCCTCAACTCTGTGATGTCCGGGCAGGCTCCGAACAGGACTTTTTATCGCCTTTACCGGTCTCAATCCTTCCCGGCCTACGAGGCCCTGGAGGGACTGCACTCCAGACACGTTTGGCCGATTTGAATCTGCAGACCATCGGCGATGTGGGCGACGTGAGCTTGGAAGCCTTGGAAGCCGTCTGCGGTCGATGGGGCCATCGGCTCTACCAGTGGGCACGCGGGATTGATTTCTTGCCGGTCGTGGCTCCTGAGACCTCGCTATCGTTGACCCATTCCTATCGCTTTGAGCCGGATACGATTGACCAGGACCGGCTCCTTGGAGGCCTGTCATGTCTTCTGGATGCTCTCTGCCATGATCTACGTCGGCAACAGCGCCTGTGTCATCGCCTCAGACTGACACTACTCTCTAGTGATCAGCTCAGGGTTCACCGCTCATCTATCTTATCCACACCCACACATTGGGAGGTTGATATGTTTCCATCAGCTCAGACCTTATTCCGTCGTTGCTTCCAACGACGCGTGCGTGTTCGCTCACTGACCATTCGAAGCAATAGCTTTCGTCCCCCGCCCGAACAACTGTCGCTCTTTCCATCACAGGACCAGGAAGAACCTCAGGAACCACCCCGTCCCCATCGCTTGGCATTAGCCCTTGATCGTTTGCATACCCGGTTCGGCATGAAAGTCATACAATGGGGACGCTCACACATGGCCTCTCGTTTAGATTAAATATCCGAATCTTGAGGAATTCCCTAGCGATGCTCTCGCCTATCTGGCGAGAGCATCGCCTTTTTTATGGCATTGCTTAACATGAAAAATAACCAATGGATAATAGGCTTTTCACATTTTTAAACACTAAAATATAAACAATGGCATTAATTATAAAGTTACCCACAGATAGAAAAAATAAAGCCTTACTTTCATCAACAAGTTATCAACATACACATAAAGTAAAGTGATGCTTTAATTAAAAAGGCGCGCAATTAATCGTCGAAGCCCTACTTCTCATGTCAGCCTTTGTCCATTTACACGTTCATTCTGAGTACTCCCCAATGCAAGGAGTGTCCACGTTGGAAGCCTTGTGCCAGACGGCAAGTGGACAGGGAGCCGAGGCACTCGCCCTGACCGATACGAACGGACTGTACGGCGCCATTCGCTTTATCGAAGTCGCCCAGGCCCATGGCTTACACCCGATCCTGGGAGCCGAACTGACCCACAACCGGCACCGCGCCGTGCTCCTGGTTAAAGATTCTTTTGGCTATACCAACCTCTGCCGCCTGCTCTCCCAACGCCATTGCGATGCTGACTTTGACGGCATCGCCTCAGTTCAGGAACACCGAAAAGGACTGATCATTCTCTCTGATGACCTTCCCGCACTGACCGCTTGGAAACGTCACTCACCTAAAGATCTATACGTAGAGCTCTCGCCTGGCGCACTCATGCACCAGGCCCTGGCCTTTAGCCGCCGCACACACATTCCTCCCGTCGCGACCAACCGGGTGCATTTCGTGACCCCGCAGGAGTTCCCTCTCCATCAAATCCTTCGCGCGATCGCCTTGAACACGACTCTCTCTCAATTACCGCCGGACGCCTGCTGTGCACCCAACCATTGGTTGGTGCCGCCTGCGATACTGGCTCCCCAGTTTCCCCATGTGCCTCACGCGATGGCCAACACCTCGAAAATCGCGCAACAGTGCCAGACCGAGTGGTCGTTCAAAGAGACGATTTTTCCGAATTTTCGCCAACTCTCCGACCCACATGCCTTCACTCTGCTACGCGAGAAGACCTACAACGGAGCCCGATGGCGGTACGGTTCACTGACACCGGTCGTGATCGATCGAATCGAACGCGAGTTGAGCGTCATCCGGGATAAAGGCTACGCCCATTATTTTCTGGTAGTCGACGAGATTGTCCGCCAGGCGCCTCGCACCTGCGGCAGAGGATCGGCTGCGGCATCCATCGTGTCCTATTGCCTGGGCATTACCCATGTGGATCCCATCCGTCACAATCTGTTTTTTGAACGATTTTTGAATCCCGGGCGTCACGATCCACCGGATATCGACGTGGATTTTCCCTGGGATGAGCGGGACCGCATTATAGATTTTGTCTTCGCGCGCTATGGCAGCCAGCAGGCCGGCATGGTGGCCAATCAAAATACGCTCGCGCTCCGGGCGGCCGTGCGGGAAGTCGCTAAAGTCTATGGCATGCCTCCGGCGGAAATTCAGCAGATGAGTCGACTGCTGACCCGCCTCCCGCTCACCGATTTGCCGGCTCAACAGTCCTCCGCATCCCCTTGCCCCCAATCTGGAACCCGGCAGCCTCCCCGTCCTCCTACCAGTCGAGAAAATGGAAAACCTCGCGCTTCCCCATCCACAACGTCTTCAACGCCACCTAATGGCAAAAGACCACATTCACCCCTTGATGGAGTCTCGGCGTTCACCGATTTGCGCGAGCCATGGCCGGAAATTGTCAGACTCGCTCTTCAACTTCAGGGACGCTTCCGTCACCTGTCGCTGCATTGCGGGGGTATCGTGATTGTCCCTGACGACATCCGCCGCTATGTGCCGGTGGAAGTGGCGGCAAAGGGTATTCCGGTCATTCAATGGGAAAAGGATCAAACGGAGGATGCCGGCCTGGTCAAAATCGATCTCCTGGGCAATCGGTCTTTAGCCGTCATTCGGGATGCTCTTGCTGCAATTGCGGAACATACCGGTCGACACATCGACTATGCCACCTGGGACCCGTTAACCGATCACCGGACGCAACAGTTCATTCAACGAGGCGAAACGATCGGGTGTTTTTATATTGAATCACCCGCCACCCGCCTGCTTCTGAGAAAACTCTGGACAGGCATGCCCGCCGATCAGCGCGCGCGCGCCGACGTCTTTGAGTATCTGATCATCGTCTCATCATTGATTCGTCCAGCCGCGAACCGGTTCATTCAAGAATTTGTCCGGCGGGCGCATGGCGGTGCTTATCGCCCCTTGCATTCGTTAGTGGAAGACGTGCTCGTGGAAACCCACGGCATCATGGTGTATCAGGAAGACGTCACCAAAGTGGCCATGGGCCTGGCGGGGTTTTCCGTAGAAGATGGCGATCAACTCCGGAAAATCCTCAGCAAAAAGCATAAAGAACGACGGCTTCGTGATTATCAACGGCAGTTTATCGACGGCGCGCGCGCGCGCGGGGTGGATGTCCGGACCATTGAGCAGGTGTGGGCCATGACGATGAGTTTTGCGGGCTATAGCTTTTGCAAGCCTCATTCAGCCAGCTATGCGCAGGTGTCATGTAAGTCAGCCTATCTCCGTGCCCATTACCCTGCTGAATTCATGGCTGCCGTCATCAGCAATCAGGGTGGATTTTATTCCACCTTCGCCTATGTATCAGAAGCCCGCCGGATGGGGCTGACCGTTCTCTCCCCGGACGTCAATGCCAGCACATGGGCATATGAGGGAGCGGGAACGACCATTCGCATGGGCTTGATGCAAATCAAAGACATCGCACGAGGATTCATTGATCGGCTTCTCGAAGAACGCCATCGCCACGGCACGTTTCAGTCGTTGCATGATTTTCTGTGTAGGCTCGACCCCGAGCCGGCACAAACGCGTCTATTGATTCTGGCAGGTTGCTTCGATGCCATTGCCGGTGAGGTGACTCGCCCCGGCCTCCTCTGGCGCGTCTACGCCGATCATCCAACCGGCGGGATCTCCTCGCTCAGAGCAGTGACACCACACGCCACCCCACTGTTGCCTGCGGCCCGTCTGCTCCCGATTCCCCACGAATATGCCACAGATCGGCTGATCCAGCATGAGATTGAGCTCTTCGGCTTTCCGCTCCGTTGCCATCCATTAACGCTCTACGCGAAACACTTACAAGACCTGCAGATCACCCGCGCGACTGAGATGGCCATGCATATCGGCCGTCGGGTAAAGATGGTTGGCTGGCTGATCACGGAAAAAGCCGCATCGACCAAACACGGCGAATCGATGGAATTTATCACGCTCGAAGATACCACGGGGCTCTATGACGCCACGCTGTTCCCGAAAATATTTCAACGATACGGACCGCTACTGACAAACGAACGGCCACTTCTTCTGGAGGGCTTGGTGGAGGAAGACTTTACCGCGACAACACTGACCGTGCAGCATATGCAAGTGATCGGTTAACACCTCATCTGTCTAAACATACATTCCAGCATTCAAACATGGACCGAACGTTACGGGCTCAGGAAAAGCCACAACAGATTATCACCCTTCGCCAACGAGGGAGGGTTTGTGTCCGGACAGAGAAATTAGTGATCAGGAGATATTACAGCCGGCGCAGGCTACCTCGCCTTTGAACGAATAGGTGAGGACATTGAATGCGGTTAGGATTCTTCTTTCTTTGGCGGGTCGAACTCTTCCAGCGGCTGAAAATTCAGTGGGAGTTGAAATAAATAGTCGGTCACCGGCCGCAACCTCACATGTCGGTACTCCACGCTCCAGCTCCCGTCCTTCCTGGTCAACTGCATCGGGAACTGAATGTCGGTGGCGAACCATTGGTAGTAGACATCGGTCTGATCGCCCTCCTTCACTGTCACCTCGTATAAGATCGTCGGGTGGTCTTCGCGCGTCTCCCTTCCAATCTCTTCCCGCGAGACTTCCCCCTCCAGATGCTCGCTCAATTTCGGTTCCTGTGCAGGATCATAGGGGAGGGTCTTGAAGTGCCTCACTCGCGAGAGGAGCAGCCACATCACCTGTTTGTCTTTACGCACAATGGTGACGTTGACCGGACCCATCGACTGGTGCTCTAACCGCCACCGGTCATCCCGATAGTACAGGTTGGCCTTTTGGGTCTTCCGCCCAACCTTCACGATCTGATCTGCAGTAAATTCCAATCCCCACGCCTCAAGGCCTGAGAAAAGACCACTCGCAATCAATACTCCACTAAGAATCCAGTGACGCATGGCCTGATTCTACCATATCAAAGCTGGTGCCTCAAAAATAAATTAAACATTTCCGAAGATTTTGAATCGGTATTTTTTCCATTCAGACCTGAAAACAATCAGGATGCTAGCAACTGATTCTCGTTTCACGTCTTCAGAATAGGGCATTTCTTCCATGACATCCCCGACAACCATCTGGTGCCACGACTCTCCCCCTTCCAAATTCTTCATTCCCACTACCCTGATTTCAAGAGATGATTGATTTTGCAGTGAGCACACTGTGCGATTTTGATCCAATAAGTGCTCGATCCGCCTCTCAGAAACCCCTTCTCACCGTGATATTTTTACGATTGGTCCGTGACCAGAAACATTTCTTGGTCGCGTTATAAGGAACAGAGGAACTCATCCCTGCCCCTTTATAAATTTTTATGATTACAATATTTTCCGGAAGAGGTTCGGACTTGTTCACAGGTGCAACAACTTTTTAAGTTAAACAGCATGGTCTGCCATTTTATCCTGGTCAATAATGAATGGATTTGAGTGCGTGGACCCTTAGAGAATGATTTCCGGGTTCTTTTGAAATTCTCAAAACGTGTCATTCCACCAATGAAATATTAGAATGTTGTGCTAATACCTTATGGTGGGTTCTTTGGGCCTGGAAAATGCTATTCATAATGAAGAGCCCGGCACCAAGCTGACGGGGTTTCTTCGTTAAGATGCCTTAAAGAAAAGATGAGATCTGTCATCACACCACCCAGTATGGCAACCACGCGTATTTTTGAATTATAGGCATCGCCTGAAATTCCAAATTCTTTGATGGAGGAAACAGTTATGTATGAGGACTATTTTTTTCGGGAGGATCGCGGGAAAATCCTCCTTGAACGAAGGAATGAATCTCAAACACATTTAGTCCGTTCATGGAGGAAACAACCCCCATCTTTCACGGAACGTATAATTTTAATTGTTTTTGGGGTATTGTTTTTTATGTTTGCTACGTTCTATCTGGAATTCAGGGCCACGCCGGAAAGCCTGTCGGCATATCACTGGATTTGGCAATAGGCGTTTAAAATTTGTTGCCTAAGGATGGGGGAAGGCCCCCATCCCTTGATTTAAAACGAAGGGCACGCAAAGATGAACAAGGTCCATCGAGCAATTTTTTCTTCTCATGTAGGACCAAGGAAACTCCCATAAGAGGAACAATACCAAAGGTCCCCTTTACTTCCTGAGCCACCTTCACTCACTGCATATTTTTAATCCATTTCAACCGAAAAGGTATTCTTCATTTAACACTCATTCGATTTTCAATCAGGCCCACTCCCTCCACCTCTCTCGATAAGAGGATCGCATGGTCAATTTGCCTCATTTCATCCACGAACCCGCTGAGTTGAACACGATTTTTAAATGTTTCGACATGAACATCGGTACCCGACACCAGGGGACATCGGAGAAGAGCGGTCTTCACTTTCGTGGTAATGACGCTATCATCAAGGTATTCTCCCGTACTTTCATGAAGAGGACTGCTTGCACATCCCATGGACATCATCATCATGAAAGTGATCCCGCCGATAACCAGGCCATTTTGCATTTTCTACGGTTCCTCGTAGTAAAAACCTTTGATATTCAAGTTGAACTCATCGTGACATGGTTCATTTACTTGATGGACAGATTGTTTTCGACTGCCTGGACCCCACCGACCCGCCGTGCCAATTGTACAGCCTGATCAATTTGCTGAGCGTCATTCACAAGACCGTTTAATTGTACCCGACCTTTGAAGGTCGTCACATTGATATCCGTGCCAGACACTTCGGGATCACTGAGAAGAGCGGTTTTGACTTTGGTCGTGATGACACTGTCGTCAATATGTTCCCCGAAACTTTCCTTTTGAGGACCACCCGCGCATCCCACCGCCAAAAATACAAAGAAAAGACAAGCAACCATTTTCATCTTGATTGAATATTTCATAAACCTTTACTCCTTATTTTAAATTCATTCGTGAATGAAACAATTCATCAGAATGTCTCGCTGAAAGTTTGTAAGATCAGTACTCCTTCGTTCCTTCCCTGTTCCTCGATAAACAGGTTACCGCTTATCGACCGGGTTATCCTTCATGCGTCCGTCATTAGACCGGCTGGATGCGTTAATCGAACTACCAAAGAAATTACTTCGGGCATCTTGAAATCTTTCTCGGGCACCCACAAATTTGTCCCGTGCCTCTAAATACCGATCGCGGTCTCGGCTGAATTTTTCATAGGTTTTATTGAACCGATGCTCTTCCTGTTCATATATGGATCGCGATCGATCAAATTTTGCCCTGGCTTCGTTGTACCGCATCCGGTCATTCATAAATTGATCAACATTTTCATTGAAATTGTCCTGTGCTTCTTCATACCGATCAATGTCCCGTTGGGCTTCCCCTAGTTCCTGCAGGGAAGGCCCCACGTCCGAAAATGCTGCCGACTCTTTCGATTCAGATTCTTGAGCAGAGGTAGACGTCCCCCACATACCCAATGAAAGCACCAGAAACATGGTGAGCGACCAAACTGACTTCGACGTATGCATTTTCATAAAACCTCCATCCTTGACATTTGTGGTTAATTCCGATCGGGGGGTGACACTGTGTATACCCTATGAGTACCACGGGGGAATGTTCAGACCAACTGACAGAAACCCTTGCTTTCCCGGTCTTTAAAAAAGATCCTAAAAATGGAACGGCATCGTATAATGCCCGTCTACACGAAATGGGAGGGATTCGTAAGAGGCAGGGAATCGTGACGTGTCATCACCATGACCCGACGGTTTTTTCAAAACGGAGCTAAATGGTTTGGATAGACAGTGGATGCAGATTGGCGATAGTGGGTTCATTCCACATGGGGGCAAACAAAAAAAGACTTCCTTCAAGAATAAGATTGGTCATTTCCTCTCTTTCATCTGAATGAGAAAGAGGGGGATTTGACCAGTGGGGCGACTAAATGGGGTTTATACACTCGGGGCGATCATTTCTGGGATTATTCACGAGTTGACTGACGGGGTAGGCTTCCATCTCTTCGGGAGGAAATGGTCTGAGCAACGTATTGACTCGCTCAACAGCTTGCACAGTTGGATCAAGCCAGTCAGCAAAGTCCCTGGAAGATAATATAACCGGCATACGATGATGGATAGGTTCCATAACCGCATTGGGAGTAGTCGTAATAAGTGTGCAGGTTTCCAAAGTATCCGTCTCGTTTTGCTTCCACCGTTCCCACAAGCCTGCGAACGCAAAGAGCCGATGATCTTTGAAGCGAACGTAAAAAGGTTGCTTTGTTTTCCCTTCCCGTTTCCATTCATAAAAGCCGTCGGCCAAGACCAGGCAGCGTTGGTGTTTGAACGCTTTGCGGAAGGCTGGCTTCTCCGCCACAGTCTCTCCACGGGCATTAATCAACTTATTTCCGATGCCGGGATCCTTGGCCCAGGAGGGCACTAGTCCCCATTTCAATTCCGTACATTCTCGTTGTCGAGTCTCAAAATTGGTGCGTACACAGGCTATGAACTGCGAGGGAGCGATATTATAGCGAGGACCCATTGGTGGGAGGCCCTGTAGCCCCAATTGTTTCGCCAAATGCTGAAAATTCTCTTTGCGTGTGAAGCGACCGCACATAATTGGGTCCTATGAAGTTTCCGGTTGAACCCAACCCTACAAAAAAATGGGAATAAATGGAAGAATATTCATAAAGGCCGCCATTAACGAAAAAGAGTCGAGGGTCTGTTTCACGGTTATTCAACTCGACCATATGTATGTGGGATGACTGAACCTCGTTTTTTCTTTAACCAATCATGGATGTTAAATTCCCTGGTTCCTGATATCATTCTTTTCATCGCGGTTGTTGAGATTTTTTTGAGCGTAATTTTTCCAGGTCACAAACTATCTGTTATTCACGGATGTGGAACCAAAAAATACAGGACCATGTTTTCGTTTTCCAGGAAACTGCAGGAAATACCTCTTCATTGCGAAAGATCACCGGAGGCCCCAACGATGACCGACCAGGAACACATTCGCATCTTTGATTCCCAGGGGGAGGCCTACAAGCAGGCCTTTCAAATTTTCTTAAATCATACCGACCAAAAACGGAACGCAAAGCGTTGGCTGCAGCAAGTCATAAACAATCTGCCGGGGCGACAGGTGTTCGTCGATGCCGGGGCCGGGAACGGCGAACTCACCCGCGCCTTCACCGACGCCTTCGACCGCACCATTGCCATCGAACCAAACGCCTTTCTGCTGAATCAACTACAACAGGCCATTCCCACTGCAGAAGCGATAAGTCTGCCAATACTGTCCGCCCAGCCATCCACCCCTGGCGATTTGGTGCTCTCCTCCCATACATTTTATTACATCCGTGCCGATGAATGGCTCGCGCACCTCGAACGCCTCGTATCCTGGATGTCCCCGACGGGCGTCACCATCATCGTCCTCCAGAATCGCGAGAGCGGCTGCATGAACATGTTTCATCATTTCTTCTCCCACAGGTTTGAACTCCGCCGGACCGCCGAACAATTCCGGGCCAACCACGGCAACCAGTACGAGGTCATGACTACCCTCGATCCGGCACATGTCGACACCCCCGACCTCTCCACCACCTATGCCGTCGCCGAATTCATGCTCAATCTGCTCGAAATCGAGCATGCTCCCAGCCGAAAAGACGTCGAAGCCTATATTGAGGCCCACTTTGCCATTCCCGGTGGAGGCTATCGCATTCCCGTACATCAAGACTTCCTTCAGATCCGAGCCAAAGGGCAGGGCTGCGGCAACGGTCAGTCGCCCGGTTAAGTAGACACAGTCGGGTGATGTAAGATGGCAGGATCGGATCTTTTTCGGGTTACGTTGGCCTCAAAGCAACCAGTCCCCATTTACATGTAGCCTTCACTAACTTTCGAGTGTATTTGATGTGAAACGTGGAACCCAATCCCTATTTATTTTCTCCGGTTCATCTTCTCTTTGAGGGAGATGTGGAACGCAGAGCGGAAAACTTGAAATGATATTTCAAGCCACATCCCGTTTGAGGGTCAAGGCCGGCCTTCTGGTTGGAAACCAAAATGACCAGTCCGGGATAGGCCTTCAACTTTTTCAAAAAATAACTGACTTCGATATTCGCATACCCCTCAGCGGTATCTCTCACCTCACTCCGTTTCCCAAACAAGGCATCAGCTTCGTCAAACAGCAAGACCGCCTTTTTGTTTTCAGCAGTCTTCAGCGCGCGCGCCAGATTCTTTTCCGTCTCCCCGATATATTTTTTCACGACCTTGTTGAGATTCACGGGATAGATCGGAAGTCTTAACTCTTTGGCCACGATTTCCGCTGCTATCTTTTTTCCAGTGCCACTTGGACCCGAAAAAAGGGCCAGAGTTCCTTGAACGGTCTCATCTTTTTTATTGCGAAAGAGAGCCACCTTAAACCTGCTCCTGAAATCCCGAGCCATTTGTCTTAAGAGGCCAATCTGCGCCTTTGCAAATTTTAGATCTGAGCCGGTTCCAGCAGGAACAAGTGTTTTGGGTTTCGATGGTGGACACGGATTGGCCATAGCTCCCCTTCAATGACGCTTCAGAGCAAGAAAAAGAGAATGCTCTCTCAACGCCAAACTATTTCTGTAAAAAATAAGAAAAATGGCGTTGAATGGCCATTCTCGCTCATTTCCTTTCCGGAATGCTAATAACGTTTAAGTGCCGGGTTTCGGCCAGGCAGCCGAGGTCTCCTTCGGCAGGGCTCAGGACAGGTTTTTTGTTTCGGCAAAAGGACCCAAACCAGCGACGCCCCGTTCGGCCTCATAAGATTGGGCGGATGCAGGGAAAAAGGCGGGCCAACTCGCCAAGCTCAGACAAGGCCCGCCAAGAAAAAGAGCATCCTCCCATGGAGCCGAACGGCAGGCTTCGAACAATAGAAAAAATGGAGACTACAGAAAAATCCATATTACTAGATATCCTATATTGGCTTGACTCCAAGACGGGAATGCTCGGGAAACAAAGTGGAATCACTATAAACCCCTTGTCTGGCTGACCGTATCACGTCATCTTTTTGAATGTGTTGGGGGATAGGTGATCCTTTTTGTTTCGGCTTGGTAAAGCAGAAAGAGGAGAGTCAGCGGCGCAGAAATACGAAGCGCACTTGTTTACATGTCCATGTTGATGCGCAGGTTAATCGTCCGAAAGGCCATGGTCGTAGAAATGTGGAATGGCGATACCCTCAAACTGGAACGGGGGATCAATGACTTCAATGCTCCCTTGTGCTCGTATTGGGGAGGGGTATACGGACGTAAGGAATACAAGGGTCACGCCTTCAAGAAAATTGGTAAAATGGTTAGCTGTTAACTGCACTTCTTCAAGGAATTTTTGCAGCGCCGCTGATTGATCACCTTGATTGGCGGAGTTGAGTACTGCTGTGTTCACGACAAGTTCAGAGGCCAAAGTCATATTGTTCCCAACGGTGCCACCTAGAACCACCTCGAAATTCGGATCGTCAGAAACCTCCAACCAATGGTGCTCAAACTCCTCAGCTGCATAATGAAAGGCGAAGGAATTGCGGACGCGGTGGATCAGGTTTGACTTGCGGAAGTAAGCCTTCAGGCTTACAAGTGCTTCCTGAGCAGATGGATGCAAAGACGCCTCGATCCGTTGCGAAATTTTTGTACCAAAAAACGACGTATTCAGTGCATTCCACGCTTCGAGTAGCTTGCCGGCAAGTAGACGGGCATAGAGTTGCGCCTGCACCCCGTTGACTAAGCTTTCGATTGGAGTTTTCGCTTGGTTTTGCAAACACCACGCAAACACCTTATGTAGCGAATTGAGCTCGTTCTGCATATGTCCAGCCAACAGAAAGAACGCGCGCTCAGCTTCGGGCAGCTGTTGTAGGGCAGCTCGTGGCAAACGCATTCGATAAATCTGCATGTTGCCTCCCCTTCTATATTAAAATGCCTAACTCCTGAATTTAGCCTACCCGCGAAGCTTCTGGAAATCGACGGTACGACTGACCTTGTTGGTGCTTTTCTTGATCTCAATAACCAGATAGTTCTGTTTCTGCCCACGAACGTGAGCCACAATGTCAGGGAACACAGTCTTACCCTCTGTGTCCTCTGCGTCCGGACGCAGATCAAGATGGCCGATGCCCTTTGGCTTAATTCCTTCTCTGTTGTACTCACAGTCAACGGAATAGTCGATTAGCTCTTGCTGCAAATACATGCCAAAACGGTAGAAGATAGAGCGTTCATTGGCATCGACCTTGAGCAAGTATACATCCTTGGTTAGAAGCTTTTGCAGCGCGACAATAACGTAGCGGCCAGGTGCGCAGACTTCCAGTTGCTCTATGACTTTGCGAGAAATTGTTATTGATGCTTAAAACCTGACGATCTCAATGTAGGGGATTCTTTAACAAGGAAGGAAAAATGTCAAGAAACACTTGATGGGTATTGGTACAAATGGTTCTGAGGAAGGGAGGGATTATTTAGAATGTATGGTTCTGGCCTTACAGCTTTACGATGTGCGTCAGAAATCTTTCTTGGGGTTTGCCAGTAAAAAGCGCTGGTAGGTGAAAGCATCGCAGGTGCCTACCCAGCTCTCGTGTCAACGTGATGTTCTGTGTTACCGGGTTTCGGCCCGGCAGCCGAGGTCCTTTTGTTTCGGCAAAAGGACCCAAAATCATTGACGCCCCGTTCGGCCTCAGTGGATTGGGTGGATGCAGGGAAGAGGGCGGGCCAACTCACCAGACTCAGACAAGGCCCGCCAAGAAAAAGAGCATCCTCCCATAGAGCCGAACGGCAGGCGTCGGACAATGGGAGAAAGAGAAACGACAGGGAATTCCAAAGACAAGGTGACCTATATTGGCTTGATTCCAAGAGGGGAATCCTTGGGAAATAACTTGGAATCACTATAAACCCCTTGTCGGGCTGACCGTATCACGTCATCTTTTTTGAATGTATTGAGGATCATGTGACCCGTGTCGATTCGGGTGGATGCATCAGAATCGTCGGCTGGGAAGAGGTCCCAAACGCGGACGCGGTTCAGAAGGGGCGCCTAGGCGACGTTCCGCTACAAGCGGAAATTCCCCTGTCTTAGTCATAGTGTGTCCACATTCTGATGATTTTGACGGTTTTGATGTCGTCGAGAACTTGGTAGACGAGACGATGTTGAATATTAATTCTTCGGGAGCATGCTCCCGCAAGGTCACCGAGAAGCTTCTCATAGCGCGGTGGGGTTTGGTAGGGATCTTTGGACAAAATCCCAAGGAGCCTTTCTGCTTGGGGTTTAAGACCCGCCCGCGAGACCTTTTTCGCATCGCGCCGGGCCTGATTAGTATAAACAAGCGTCCAACTCACCAATCAAGGTCCGGTTTGCACTTCGCAACCGGGGTTTTTAATCCCTTGGCAATCGATTCGCGCATGCCAGGGACCGACGTGAGATACAGCGTTTCCTGAATGGCACGCCAATCCTCTTCCGATACGAGGACCGCGGAATTGCGTTTACCGGCAATTTGAATCGGTTCATGGGAATCCGCTATATCGTCAAGCAACGCGTAAAGTTGCTTTCGGGCTTCCGTGGCAGTGATGCTTGTCATCGTGATTTCTCCATTAATTTGCGTACGATTTAACGTACGACATTTTGCCAGATGCGTCAAGTTCATATATTGGTCAACAGAGTCCGCAGCTGAGTGGGGGGCGGAGCACCATTTGGCCATTCACAGCTGTAACCATTCCAGTCTTGCGCTATGCCGACTTGATTCCCTTTGGCTCCACCTTTTCAAAAAAAAGCGCTAACAGTTTTGTTCTTGTCTGACAAATTATTGATTCCGTGTCTGGACAGTCTTATTCAATCAGGAATTTCAGGGCATCCACTGGAGCGGATTTTAATGAGGGGGATTTTTTAAAAAGGGACAGCAAAATATCAAGATTTTTTAGCGGTATTTTAAAATGATTGAAGAAGGGAGGGATCCTTCAGAAAAAAACACCACGCCGGTACAACCCGCCTAAGCTTCATCCTGAAGAGGAAAAGATTCTCTCCACAAGGAAACGCTTCCCTTATATTTCTCCACAATACATCAGGCGATATCCCCTTCTGTTTTCCCTACCTGTCGTCAGTAGAGATTTTCCCCTTTTTGCATTTGAATAGAAGTGAAATATCTCTTTATCACGCTATACAATATACCTGGTCTGGCACCATTTTAGGGTAGCTTTATGGTGAATCTGTGGCTATAATCCCAAAACTTTTCGGGTACTGTGCACTGTTAGTGGGCTCCATCTCAACGTCCGCTCATGCCAATTTTTTCAGTTGCAGGCCCAATTTCTACACAGTGTTTCGTAACATAGTCCGAAGTCACATTTAATAGGATGTGATTATTGATTGTCCGTGATTTGTGATGAAGCATCCGATTGATCACGCACAAGGTTATTTTCTCTACCAAGGAGAATCATGACATTGAGATTGAAACTCTTCATCGTACTTTTTAGTATTACGCTAATAAGTGCGGGCGGTCCTCTTTATGCAGCAGTCTCAGGACAGATTTCTCTCAAAGATGGCACCATTCTCCAAGGCAAGATATTTGGCATGACGAATGGTGTCCTCCGGGTGAGAGCGTCGGCGAGTATGCACAATCCTATTCCGCTTCGTTGGAAAGAGGTGACAGGGTTGACGACTGAAGAGCCGGTCAGGGTGGTTCTGGATACCGGCGAGATTTATGAAGGCCGACTCCAATTGGCTGAGTCCGGGACAATCCAGGTGTTGAGAGACCAGGACTCGGATCCCCTGATGATCACCCTTAATTCCGTAAAGGCTATCAAAAGCTCAAAAGAGGAAGCCATGGCGGGTGAAGAGAGTGAAGAGTTAGATGAGATCACTCTCAAAAATGGCATACATCTGGTCGGAACCATTGACTCGATGGAAGACAAAGCTCTTACTCTCAAAACTGCTTATGCGGGGGATATATTGGTTCAGTGGGATGAGGTAGAACAACTCCAATCCCGAACACCGTTTTCTGTTCAAGTTTTTGAAGAGGAGAAAGATTCCGATGGAGATGGTTTTCTCAAAACCTCCCGTACGACTATGAACGCGTTAGGCGGAAGTGGAGGTTTATCGCCGGCGCGTGTGAAGACCATCAATATTCCAGAACTTCGCTATAAAGGAAACTTCGACCTGGGAGGTAACCGCACGAAGGGGAATACGGACACCACGGCTGTGAACGCCTCAACCGACAATACGGTGTGGACAGAACGACACCGTGGCCTCTTGAGCGGCAAGTATGCCTTTGCCCAGGCGGATGGAGATAACACAGCCAAGAATGCCAGAGGCACACTAGGTTATGATTATTTTTTCACCAAAAGGTTGTTTGCCAACAGTTACGAATTCCTCGAATATGATAAGTTTCAGGGATTGGATCTCCGGAGTACGACCGGCCTGGGTCTCGGGTATCAATTTTTCGATACCCCAAGCCATAGCTTAAGTGGGTCCATTGGTCCGGCATTTGTTTACGAAAAATTTCAAGAGACCGGGACGACCAAAACCGCTACCGCTGCGTGGGGAGTGGATTGGACTTATGATCTGATTTCAGATCGATTACGAGTGTATCACCGCCAAAAAGGATTTCGCGATCTGGGAGTAGGGGGAAGTACCGCTCTGCGGTTGACAGCGGAGCAAGGAGCTCGCATAGAAGTGTATGGAAATTTGTTTTTGAAGGTGGCGTTCGAATACCGGTATAACAGTGACCCGGAGCCGGGGAAAAAGAAATCGGATGATGCGTTCATCTGGGCACTGGGGTATGAGTTTTCGAATTAATTTACGGTTAGTCTTCCGCCTTTCCTCCCAACCTCTGCGGACCACATCTGAGGCCGCCGGCACTCGGAAAATAAATCCATAAGATCCCTGCCTTGATCTTGATATACATCCGCTAATGTGGGCAAAACTCAAGAGTTCGTGGGTCCTTTTTTGACATACTTCATGAGAGAAAAGAACACGCCCAAGTTGTGTACCCCAGTGGCTTAACAAACTACGCCGCCAGAGTTGCTTCAGAACAAACTTCCGAAATATACGGGCTTAACCTCTGGAGTTAGCTGGCCGATCCAAATCTCAACAAAACTCGTGTTTATTGGTGTGGATCCGTCAGCAATATAAACCACATGGATTCGCTCTCTGGAATGACAGGGCAGCTTACTGAAAAGCTCCTCTTGTTGTTTGGCTCAACAATCATTGGCATCAACCTGTTTTATCCGTAGAGTCGGGCCAGATTCAATCGCCTGTTCCGGCCCCGGCTTTGTCATAGTATTGTTCAGTGCGAATGGGACAGAGGCCTTTTTTTCTCACAATGGCGGTCGTGTCTCGTATCATGCCGCCATTTCCGCATAGATAAAACGTCACATTGCTCACTGATGCAATGTGGTTCTCCACTAATGTTGTCACTCTTCCGGTCGATCCTTTCCAAACATTTTGGGGACGGGAGAGAGTGGTCATAAATCTGAAATTGGAATACCGCTCTGCAAGGGTTCCCAATTCATCTTGGTAGTAAAGGTCTCGCTCGCTCCGCAACCCCCAAAATAACGTCAGAATTCCAGCTTCCGGCTGTTTTAGGAATGTGGAGATCATCGAACGAAACGGGGCGATACCGGTGCCGGTGGCCACAAAAACGAGGTCTCGTCCGGGTTTCTCTTCGAGATAAAACGACCCATTGGGCCCTTGAAATGTTACGGGATCCCCTTCATGAAGCCCAAACAAATAGCTGGAGGCCGGGCCATCGGGTACCCGGTTAAAGAGGAGATTGACCTGATGGGACTGACTCGGAGGCGAAGCAATTGAATACTGACGTGCAACATGCTGTTTCAAAACCGGATGCCAGACGTTCAGAGAGATCCACTGCCCGGCCTTGAATTTAATTGAATCCGGAGCGGTAAGGTTGAGTTCCAACTCCCGGACATCAGGGGTCAGGTCCTTGATTCGACTGACATGGGCCTTAAACTCTTGCATTATTTCGGGACCCTGCAGTTTGAGCTCACTCACTAGAGAGCTACATTACACATTACTAAACCAAAATCCCCATACAAAATTTTATGGAAAAATGCCGCGCTAAACACCAATGATGACAATTGCCCGTCATTGGCTGATTTCGCAAGGCAAAGAGCACTCATGCATCTGGAAATATAATAAGGGGAGAAAGAGAGGAAACTTCCCCTAACCAGCTGGGCGGAGTTTCACTGCTCACCGGTTTCTTTTTGCCACACGGGCCTTTTATCCGGTTTGGGATATTTGATGCTGATACTTCCTTGGGTGCGTTTTATCCGATTCATGCAGGTTTTCTGAAGATAGTCCTCTATTTCGTGTCTTTTTGCTTTTCTCGCCCAAGCCCAGTTCGCAAGCATTTGGTTTACCTACCGACAAAGGGTAATGAAAGGGAAGTGTGCCAAATAATTCGGCAGAGAGAAGGAGTCCTGACCATGACATTACCGGAAATAGGCGCTATTCAATTTCTGCAACCCGCATCATCAGGAGGGGATCATTCACGTAAGCAGGTGACTGCCCTTAATTCTGATGAGGAGAGTAGCCAATCAAAAAGCCATCGGGAACGAGGCGTCTCCTCACCCATTCAGGACCAGGTGACCTTATCGAGTGAGGCTCAGGCATTGGCCACATCAAGGAATCCGGTCTCAAAAAGCAATTCATTTCAGCAGCCCCCATCTCCATTTGATCGCTGAAATTCCTGAAACTGCGATCGCCCGGCAAATGGGGCATCCCGTTTGCTGGCTCCGATCTTTGAACAAGGCTTGCCTCATGAGTCCATCATTCCCCTTTCCTTAATGCCTTGACGATTTTCTCAATATATCCGGCCTGATTACCTGCGCTCGTATAGCAGTTCACAAGCTTGTTCGTACCCTTCAACCCATCCTTCCTGATACGCCTGCGCTAAACTTCGTCGAACCTGATCCATTTGATCTGAGCCTCGAATCGAACCTGGAACTGCCGAGCACACCATCTCCACAGCTATCTCCACAAGGCGCTCTTGACGCTGCTTAAACTCCTCGGTTACCAGTTCATCTACCACTTCCCGGCCTCGCTGCACGACAATTTTTTCCAGAAAGGTATCATACCCCTGGGCACGAATGACCCGTTCCCGAATAATGACTAATTCTTCTTTGATTTTTTGTGTATTGCGTATCAACACCATAAAGAGTTGCTTGCGGGATTCTTCCCGGAGAGTCCCTTCCATTCGTTCCAAGACCACTGAAGGAGAAACGGATTCTTCCGGCTCAGGTTCCCGATCTCTATCTCTCCGATGCGCCATCGGTTCCGCATAGCCCAGTCGCATTCGATCGTACGTTTTTCGGGCATCCGAATCTCCTAAGATTTCGTAGGCCGCATTGACTTCACGAATTTTTTGTTCAGCTTGACGACTCCCTCGATTGCGATCAGGATGATATTGAAGGGCCAATGTGCGATAAGCTTTTTTAATCTCATCCTGCGAGGCTTGAAGCGCGATTCCAAGAACCGCATAATAATCAACGACTGCCATTCACATGATTCCTTACAGGAAGAAATTCTTTTCCCGAGCTTTTGTACCGTTTGTTTGGAACATTCAATTTCCCTGGCTCCTGCATCGGGTTTTTAAAAAACAATTTTTCTTTTATGACCATTTTTTTAAAATTCCCGTTCTTTGGAGTATGGATTGTTGTCCTGTTCGTTAGGATGAGTTATGCGGATATACCGGCAATTCCTTGGGAAACTACCCAGGAGTTCACAACCGCTGCACCATCCACACCCAGTCTCTTCTGGCCACTTTCTCCTCCACTCACCTCCTCCACTTTTACCACATCACCCGAACAGGTCTCCATTGCCATGCTGCTCAGTAACCCAGCTTCCTATCATCAACGACTCGTGGCCGTTCGAGGAATAGTCACCCAACCGGAGTTGCACATTGATGACTCCGAGTTAGTCATGCGCTTTGTCTTTCGCCTTGCCGAGGGTGAACAATCCATTGTCATCTTTGGTCAACACGATCGGACGCAAGGTCCACCGTCAATTTCCTTGGATCTTTCCGTGGAAGTGATCGGAGTTTTTTGGAAAGATCGAGAAATGAATGGATCACACGTTATCAATACGATTGAAGCCCATACGGTCGCCCCCTATCCCTCCCTGGTACCAGACAATGCTTGACCAGATCAGCTACAGGCATCCCTTAGTACGCCAAATACCTTTTCAGCTGACGAACAACGTCACCCGTGCCCGGTGACGGGGGAGGCTCAGACGGAAACTCTACCGTAAGCACCTCTCGAAGCGTAGCTTCCCAATTGCCGGATTCAAAGTCATCACGGGATAACTCCATGCCCCGGCCATGTCGATGGGTATAGTCCACTAAACTCTGTTCGTCAATAAAAATTTTGCGACGGACATAGACGAGGGCCGTTTCATCCTGGACTGCGGCAATCACGGTACCATATCCCGGCTTGGTCATAATGATGTCTACCTGTTGACTGATCTCCCCAAATGGCATCTCAAGATTTTCTACACGATGCACACGGGCATAAGAAATCGAAGATGGCAGCCCACTCACTAGAAAATGAAATCCGGACATTGCGGCCATCTGCTCTAGCGGAAGATGGTTGAGCGGTACACCCCCAAAGGCAATAAGCACAATCACTTCCTGATCTCCCACCTCCAAGGATTTCCGGAGATCATAACCATTCGATTTCCTCACGGGAGCAGAAGGTCCCACATCAACTATCGAACAAAACGCCGGCATCTCAATACCCGGATAAAGACGGATGAGAGAGTCTGCCAACGCATAGCTGTTACGGATGGTTTCGAGAATCACACAATGACCGGGAACATCCGCTTGCACATATGCTTCTAACACCCGATCCCAGGATAGCGAGGCAACCCCCACCACCGGGCACTTCGCGTGGGCAGCGCCAGCGATGGCAAGAGGCGAAATGTTCGATATCACCAGACTCGCCTTGGCCAATCGAATGGCCTTAGCTTCTTTCTCGACCCTTGACTTCCAATCTGTGTGAAATTCGGTGTAGGCCTCCCATGTGCGCGCCACATCAATGTCCAAGGGCCCTCGCTGGACACAGCCAACATCTTGTTGGACATCTTGCAACTCCCAGCTGATCTCCTGGAGATGCCGTTGAAAGAAATCAGCCGCTACTTTCGTGCGTAGAATTACATGCAGGTTATCAACCGCCTCACCTAATTCATTCAGGATTGGCATTAATTGCGCGGCATGCCCGAAGCCATGGGCCGAGATCGAACACCACAGAACCGTCATTGTTTATTCTTCTCCCTTTAAGACCACCATGAGAAGGTTTATTTTGATAAATACAAACCGGGGAGTTTACTTGCGAGAACAGCCTCAGAGTTCATAGAATCACCTCTGATTTTCTTTTCATGTCTTTTTTTTGAAATGCGTTGGTCGGGGGGTTCCATGAACAGGAATATACGATGTGTTTTTGGAATGATGTGGACCTTCATCCTTCTGATGGTCCTGCTCAACGCATGTACCTCCCCGTCAAGAAAACCCTCTCCCCCTTCTAGATCCTCGCTTCCTGCAATAACCGGGGAGTCACAAACCCCCGACCTGGAAAATCAATTATTGGCCACCGTTAAACATGCTGAAAGCTTAGGACCGGGGAACCCCCTGCTCTTAAGTAGTCTGTATAGCCTGGCCACCTATTACGAAGATCGGAAAGAATATGACAAAGCTGCTGTTCAATATGAGCGGGCCCTCAAATTAAAAGAAGCCGCGAGTGGCCCCAACCATCCAGACGTGGCTGCCATCCTTCAACGATATGCACGACTGCTGCAAGCAGCTAACCGACAACCGGAAGCGGCGAATCTCCTTCTTCGTTCTGAAGCCATCCTCGCTCAAACCTCGCCTCCCTCTTCCAGTCAATGAAATTTAGCCGGACGACGGCTCTCCAGGTCAGCATTTTTGACCCTGCTCTTTCGGAAAATTTTACCCAGTGTCCGCTTCCTTCATCCTGTTTCTAGGCTATTTTTTGACTTTCCTGCTACTTTTCCCTGTTTAAGTTTGGCACAAGAATTGGTTATATCCAGATGAGTTCTTCTAATAACTTGACCAAGGATTCATTCATGAAAAAGTCAGCACAGCCAGACCAACCCATCGGCAGGACAGCCAAAAACTCTCCCAAAAAGACCCTGACAAAAAAGGCCTCCACGGAAAAGTATCCTCGTTGTTCTCGATGTGGGTCGAGAACAGTGCATTTAGAACAGTTGGAGCAGGAACTTCTTGTCACACTCAGCTTGCACTGCCTGATCTGTGGACATTACACCTTCCTTGGTCGCCCTGTGATTCGTTTATTACGCCGTCCTAATGTCACGATTCCAGACTCCATTACAAGGCCCGCAGGGGAATAGGGAATCATCCCCACCAATTCTCCGGCTTGTCATGACGATTTTGTTACCAGGACTCCGTGCGCACCGTTAGCGGAATTAGCCCTTCCTGTTCAAGGCCCAGTGTGAGCTGTCGGCAGGCCGTGACGCTGCCACATACGCGAAGATGCGATTGGGTGATATCCGGCACAATAGTTTGGAATGGTACAATATCGATTTGATCCTTCCCCTCCACGGATTGCGCTACTCGCAGGATTCGTCCTTTCAGATAGGCCCAGGCAGTCGGCCAGGATCGAGTGAGCACTGGTTGATATCGAAAATGTTGGGGAAATTGTTGTTCAAGATCGGCCAACTCCTCATGAAGCATTAACTGACCCTCATGGCGAACACTCGCCACCAGCGTCATGTGGGCTCCAACTCTCGCCCCCTTTCGACCGAAATTGTTGGCTTTTAGATAACGGGCATAGGATAAAAATGGCGTAATTCCCGTGCCGAAGGCCACACAGACCATTCGCATCCCTTCCCATATCCCATCATCTTCCAAACGAAGATTCGCAGGCGTACAAACCTTGGTGTTTTCATAAACCAACGCGACGCCCCTTTCCTCGTCCAGTTGGAGGCGCACCTCCACCGTCTTTCCCTTCTCAAACCAGTCGGTTGCCATTTCTGATTGCCACCAGCCTGAGGTATCCGATTGCTCTCGATGAGTATAATTGATGAAGGTCTCCAACATGCGCGGCTCGTTAAAGGAGGCGTTTGAGCGTGTATACATTCGTCTTCGATACTTGCCCGTCCGGTCTCCCCAGGGCTTGGCGAGAAACGCTGTTCCTGGGCGCATCGTATCCCGGATCGCATATAGCTTCCCTGCTATCTCGATCTCCTCAGGCAGTGCTAACCGGACCAAACGGATTTCTCCTGGATCAATGGTCCGTAATTGCTGAATCCGAGCGCCCACAACATGTTCCATGATCAGCTCATTCCTATATGAGAACTCTCAAAAAGTGACGAGTAATTTCATAGGGAGAAGTTCACCGCCAATAGAGCAGAGTTAGCGATGTCATTGATTCTTCCATTTATATTCTTTAAAATTTCTTCTCGACCTGAGACCACCCAATATAATGGATCCAGTTTCTTCCATCTCCCCAAAAGTACAAGGAGAGAGGCCATCACTTCCTCCTAAAGTCACAATTTCGTCATCTCCTGATGGGAACAGCAATGTATCCGCTATAGCATCAAATCCAGCCAAAGATGAGGGACTATTATCTTTAACTCCGCCCCCAGAGGTCTTATCTTACCTCGAGCGCATGTCTCAGATTCCGGATGTTCGACAAGCCAGAATTGCACAGATTCAACAAGCCATTGACTCACAGACCTATGCTATTGCTGCTGAAAAGTTAGCAGACTCACTCATTCAGGAACTTCATCCTCACCCACAAGAAACTCGCCCGGCAACCAAGTCATAATTTTTTCGCCTCTTAACGGCCTAGTGCTTCACTCATTCCCATCCCGAGCTGGTGGAAAACTCTGTCGCCCCATGAGCACTTTTGGAGAATATTGTAAAATTTTCAACCTGTTCCTGTACATTGTGGGTGGTATTTTTTTGTTATCCCTATATCATCTTGCGGGCTGGAGTTTGGGCTTGTAACATGACCTCACGCTACCGAAAAGGATTTCATGAATACGTCTAATTCCTACCTGGCAATAGGGTCAAACACAATTTGGTTGACCTTTTTCTCAACACCAGAGAAATTCCTAATCCAAACCTATTTATTGGGGCTGGGAGCCGATCACTCCCTCCTCTGTGCCCTGCCTAATGATCCGGCACTCCTCAATCTAAAATGTGGGACCTCTTGTAAAGGTCGTTCATGTATCGATGGAGACATTTATGAATTTGAAACAGTCATTCAAGAAACACTCACATTGCCTCCGATCATTAGATTAGCTGCCCCACAAAACGTTTCACGACAACATCCTCGCTCATTTCCTCGTTTGGCAGTCAATATGACTGGAGCCGTCCGGCCTCTCAGTGACAAAGGCAGAATCCTCGCTGTACTGCCTGTTCAGCTCTGCAATCTATCTCCAACGGGCTGTCAATTTCGTGTCTCCCCTTCCGCATGGCCACTCGTCTCTTCAGCACATCTCCACATAAGTTGTCGGTTGCCGGGATTCGACCACTTTTCAAAATTTTCCGCATCTATTGAGTGGGTTGACCCCACAACGGAATTAGTTATTGGCACCAAATTTTCATTTAGCTCTCTTCAGGACCCCGCCAATCGAGATGTCATGCGATGGTTTACCTCTCAACAAGCCAGTCTAATAAACACCACTGCCTGACATGCTATCAAGCCTCAATTGAACTCTTTCATTCCCCAAACAGAACCCGGGGCTCCCAATAACTTCCCATTCCAATCCCAAGGATTCTTACATGATTCATACTCTTTTCCTCTTTGCACGGCCTTGATAGCAAATCTACCAACCCTGTTCACAATAGGAGTATGACAGACTGCCATTAACTGGTTGCCTGGATATAGGGTTTCTTATTACAATGACGCTTATTCCGGCATAATTTGTTTACGGTCTTTCATTCTGCAGTTTCAGATATTCTCTCTTTTTACCCAGGACGTGTCACATGGCAGAACCCATTAATAACCGAAACATTATCGATATTTCTCCACTTCCTACCCCAAAACAGATGCAAAGTTCACTGCCCTTGCCTGAAAGCACCGGACAAATGGTTCTTCAGTCCCGGCAAGCCATTCGAGATATTCTTCACGGGCAAGACTCCCATCGCCTGCTAGTTATTATTGGCCCGTGTTCAATACATGATCCGGATGCGGCCATCCTTTATGCCGAACGCCTCAAACTGGTCGCTGACCGCATTCAGGAACATGCCCTGATCGTCCTTAGAACCTATTTTGAAAAGCCTCGCACGACGGTGGGTTGGAAGGGCCTTATCAACGATCCCCATTTAGATGGATCCTGCGAAATTGGAGGAGGATTTGAACTGGCCCGTTCTATTTTACTCAGGATTAATAACTTGGGGTTGCCCTGTGCGACGGAGTTTTTGGATCCTGTCACACCCCAATATATTTCAGACTTAATCAGCTGGGCGGCAATTGGAGCACGAACCACCGAAAGTCAAACCCACCGGGAAATGGCCAGTGGTCTCTCCATGCCTGTTGGCCTGAAAAATGGAACGGATGGTGGGCTCCAAGTCGCTCTCAATGCCATGATTGCCGCACGACACCCTCAAAGCTTTATAGGGGTAAATGCGGACGGTCTCACTTCAATTATTAAAACAAATGGCAATCCAGACCGACACCTAGTTCTTCGTGGTGGCGGTGGCCGAGTCAACTATAACCCGGAAGATATTTCCGAGGCGGTGCGTTGTCTAACGAAAGAAGGCATTCGTCGCCCGATCATGGTTGACTGCTCTCATGGCAATTCAGAAAAAGATCATACGCGTCAGGTTCCGGTGGCTCGATCCGTGGTCGAGCAATTCACCAATGGGCAAAACGCTATCCTTGGCCTATTAATTGAAAGTAATCTGAAGCCGGGCAATCAAAAATGGGAAGCGGGGAAACCCCTGGAGTGGGGAATATCAATTACAGATGCCTGTATCGGGTGGGAAGAAACCGAACAGCTTCTTGATGATTTGGCTGAAACAATGGATAAGTCGGCTAAAAGTAAGATTTTGACTTCTTAACTTATTTGATACTCTTTAACGAATATCAAAGACCCTCTCATGATTCCTCCTGGCATGGTCTGACACCTGTCCTCAAATGATAAGAGTGCCATTTCTGCTGTCCCTTATTTATGGCAAAGCTTTGCATAAAAAGGTCGCAACGCGCCTCACGAGAATTTCAAGATAAAAATGCCTTTAATGGCGCCGGCAGGAACCGAACTTGAGATATGAAAGCTTAAGAATTTGAGGATAAATCGGGAAGAGGTTGAATTTTAGGACTGCCAGCTTCATGCGTATGCTCATGAGTATGGCAACCCAAATGGTGGCATAAACGTCGATTCCAAAACCCGGCCAGTGCGATCATGGATGCTCCAATCACATCAAGAACTATCTCCACACCCCCGCCTGATTCAAAAAAGAGATGGGCAGCCATTAACACCACGAGTCCGCCAGCAGTCAGAAGAGCAGGACGGCTATCTCGGTGCCTAGGATAGGTCGCCAACAATCCAAAACCTGCCAATAAGGCTATCACCCCTAAAAACATCCATTCGGTGGTATCCGCCCAAAAGGCTCCTAAAATTCCATCAAGACCATCCCACGAATGTGCGGCAATGACGGGAAGGGCAATCAATGCCAGAGGCGTTAACGCACAATGCACGGCACACACCAGAGAGGCGATAGAGCCAGCTTTTGAAAGTCTCGGTCCAAGAGTGTTGATCATATTATTGACATTGTGGACACAATCCCGTGAACTCCAACGTATGATCATCCACGATAAATTGCGTCTGTTGTTCAATCAATTTTGTGACTTTTTTTAATGGGCATAACAACAAGTCCACGATAAGACCACAGATCTGGCAACGAATATGATGGTGATGTTCCCGCCCTTCTTTCAGTTCATACCTTGAGAGACCTTCCTGATGAAGGTCCAATTGGAGAACCAAGCCCAGTTCTTTCAGCACGTGCATGGTTCGGTATACGGTCACCAAATCAATTGCCACTTTTTCCTGTTGCAATTGATCAAAAATTTCGTTGGCACTAACTGGTTGGCGAGTCCTTTGCAATAACGCCAATACCGCTTGGCGAGTACGGGTCATGCGTCGCCCGGTGGCTCGCAGATTCTTTTTGATGTTAGTTTCAGATTTTACCAAAAGATTTGAACCTTCATTGTGACTCATTGTTGCAAGTCTATTGCAAATACCATATCAGCAAATGATTGTCAATTACAAGACAGAACTTCAGGGAGGCCGCTTAAATGGGAAACGCCCTTGTTGATAAAAAAAATACAAAAACAAGAATAGTTAAGAACCAGGCCCACATGAATTGTTCGAAATTTTGAAAATTTGGGAGGAAAGACTGGAAGAGGGATGAGAGTGGAAAATTACAAAAAGTCAATTACACTCGTCTTAACTAAAGTCAGCAGGGTCAAGAGCAGAGAAGAGCAGGGAAATGAATTATTCCAGCAGCAAGTCTGCACGTCGATTAAATTGATGACATTGATGCTCATCATCGATCTCGCACAGAACCAAGGTATTACCAAAAGAAACCACATCAAGACGTTTGCGTGAAATTCCTAGATCCGCTAGATATTCTTTGACGGCTCTTGCTCGTCGATCACCAAGAATCATGTTATAACTTTCTGTACCACGTACATCGGTATGCCCCTCAATAGTGAGGCCATAATTCGGAAAGCGATTCATCCAATTAGCAGTGGCATCCAGACGGTCTTGAACTTCTGACGAAATCTCCCAACTATCAAAAGGGAAATACACAGTGGGGAATGGGTCTATTATGTCTTTTTCCTGAGATAATCCGTTCTTCGCGGCTTGAGAAATGCTCACCCGTTGGGTAAGACTCGAGGAGCCTTGAAGTTCCGATGTCGAAAGAGAGGTCATGGTGGCCTGGGGTGGCCCTGTAGTCAAGGTATCAAAAGCCTGATGATTCATCGAATATGATTCACAACCCCATGTGGCGCACACCATAAGGATCACAAGAAATCGTACTAACATATATACACTCCCTTCTTTTTCTCAATTTATTCGGTAAGCCACCCCCTAGACTTAAGATTTAAAGAAGATCGTTGTATTTAAATCGGACTATTTGGCCTCATTTACTAGAAATTTTAGCAGGAAAAGCTGCTTTCCTACCCTCGAATGATTTCACCAATTTTTTCCAAAATTGGCGACTAACAGAACTAGAAATTTGTTTCAATATACATTGCCGAAAAGCACAAGGAAGGTACCCCCTTAGGTCGCAGAGGGTTAAGGTATGGTATGAAATTTCTCTCTAAGGGTGAGGCAACGAGTCATCCTTTAATTGGGTCGATACAAACACCTGATTCAGAGTAGAAATACCATCAAACACATTGGTGCCTAATAACTGAAGAGATCCGATAACCGCCATCCCGATTAAACTTAAAAGTAGGGAATATTCTATCGCTGCCGTCCCCTGGTCATTGGAAAAAAAATTACCCATGCTCGCAATCTCCTTCTAAAACCACTTTTGTTCTGTAGGCTTTGCTGTATACAACCATAATGCAAACGGTAAACCGAATTCCCAGAACGCCTCGTTTGCATTACTTCCACTTGCTTGTCTGAATTCTCTTCTCCCAGCTAGTCCTTATGAGGAAGAGTCGGAAACACCCGTGCCTTACTCAGTTGACAAACACCTCGACACATCCTGGAAAGACGCAGGTAATTCCGCCAACATCTAAATAGAAGTTCCTCATAGTCAACAAAACAGATGCAAAAATTGTCAGCGAATATGACAAATTTGAAATAAATACAAAAAGATCTAACAGATTATGGGTTTTCAAATAAGAGTAGATCAGAAATAGGAGGTCTTCTTGATGACCAGTCGGAACAAGGCTCTAAGATAATCCCTGACCCAATAGTATCGAATTTTGACTATCCCAACTTTTTTGAATAGGAAGGTTCATCATAGGCTCATCGACTCGTTATGGTAGGGGTACTGCAACCCACGCCGGCAGCTAATTGGGATGAGTTCGAATGGTCTCACCAAGATTTCGGAGTTAATCGAAATTTTCCACCTCAAGAAGGCATTTTCAGAGGGATCCTCAGAACTTGTCTCCCTAACCTGCACGGTAGCAAAATCCGAGATGCCTGATTTGAGAGGCACAAAAAAAACCCTTAATTCTCTTCCAACCCCTTCAGACCTTGTTATTGCGGAGAATGAAAAGAACGCCGTAAAATTCAAAGGTAAAAAACACTCCCATTATTGTTGTTTAAAATTGCACTTATTTAGAAAAAACTGGCTTCACGATGGATGCATCAGGAGGAGAAAAGAAATTCCCTCATGACTCTGTGGTTCCGTCTGGGGGATATCCCTCTATCATGTTCACAGAAGGAGGATGCCATGTTAGTCCAAGAAGTCCTGTCCACTGGAGTCGTAACCGCGTTACCAACAGATTCAGTACGATCAGTCGTCATTAAAATGCTCAGCCGCCATTGCGGAGCAGTACCTGTCATTGACGAACATCAAAACTTAATCGGACTCGTCGCTCTTCGAGATGTCATGCTTCCCCTCTTCCCTAATTTTGGGGATTATATACATGACAATGTTCATAGCCGAGATTTCACGGAAATGGAGGAGGGATACCCGGACATCCTTCGAAAAAAAATCGAATCAATTATGAGCAAAAATCCCCTTACCGTAGCCCCACATACCCCAATTCTTGAAGCCCCCTCATTTATGGGGAGAAAACATTTTCGTCGCATCCCGGTTGCTGAAAATGGGAAGCTTCTGGGAATGATCAGCATTGGAGATATTAACCGTGGCCTGTTTTTCCAGAGAGGGTTTCTGGGTCAGTAACCTGAATCAATCGTCAAGCAGCTTCAAATATAAGATCAGGACAAACACGTGACAGAAAAATAAATCAAAGAAACAATCACGTGTCTTGAAGAGGATAAGAGCGAACGCGATTTACCTTGAAGCGTCTCCGCTCTATCGACTATTTACAACGGCTTGGACAAATACACTTGGGGACCCATAGCAAAAAAATTTTCTTTATTCATTGTAGAACAAAATCCTGCCCACGAAGTAACGGAGAATTCTGGACATTTCCTCATGACTTGATGAGCCAGCAATTCGGCCGGCATCCCATGCATGGGTCGATTCGCCACAATCACATCAAATTAATCAGTATACTTCTTGAAAGACTGCAACATTTCAGGACCATTGGGAAATTGGTTTCTAGCCATCTGATGGAAACTGGTCGGCAACTTGTCCTGCATTTAGGGGACAGGAATGGCTTACTGAGTGCGGAAGTGAATACGGAGTGAGACTTCACCATCAATTGGTTCATCTCCATCCATTTGAGGTAAGAACGTCCATTGTTTGAGAGCTGCCAATGAGGATTGAGTGAGTTCTCGATGCGTGGCAGGTTGAAGGATCACGACCGTCACCTCGGAAGATTTACTAACCAAAATTCGAGCTTTGAGCCAATCATCTAGGACCTGCCCATCTAAGGTGGGCGGAACCGTCGGCCAGGGTGTCCGTTGAGGGACCGGTCCTATTTGTTGGTCTTTATTTAGTCGTAATCCATGAACATGAACAGCAGGAAGAGTCTCAACCTCTCGATCATCCTCGTGGTCAGAATCATGAGTCGCAAAATCGGATTCAGCCGAATACGATGACCAGGGAAGACTCACCAGCCAGAAAATGGACAAAGAGAAGACAAGAATTCGCGAACCACTCATAAAAAATTATCCACCGAAAAAGAATTGCCCACGAAAGAAAAAAGATCGCGGCATATTAGCATGTGCCACACCAAGCCCAATACTTCCCTCTCCATCATTTAAAAACACATGTTGGTCGAGCAGATTAATGACATCAAACCCAAGCAACAGTTTATACTTATCCCATAGAGGAAGCAGATGCTCAATGGAAAGATTATAAGTGGTATACGACGGGCTATGGGTGGCATTGGTTTTTCCTCCCCCGTCTGTTGTCCGCATCCCCGACCCAAATAACATTTGCCCAGTGATAGTTGTTTTCGTGAACGGACGATAAGTTAGGACAGCCGAACTGGTGACCAGTTGCATATGATCACAATATACTCCACTGCTGGAATTGATATCATTAATTTCTTCCTGCTCTAACAACATAAAACCTGATTGAAGCTTTTTCCCTCGACACTGGCCCCATGCGACATTCCCACGCCCATATAGATTTTCTAAAAACTTGGCTTTCACAGCCAAGTCGATTCCCCGCTGCCAACCGCGTTTAAACGCAAAATAATTAAGGAGCGGGGTTGTTCCGAATTGTCCGGCGTCGGATAAATTTTTACTTAATTTATAATAACCGGTCAATTCTATTGACAAAGAATCCCCCAAGGCATGGGCAGAACCGACCTCAAAATAATGAGCCCGTTCGGGTTTCACCGTGGTATTAGTCAAATTCTCTGGCTCCGCCGTAGTTCCTACCGTGTTCAGTTGAAGAAAAGGCACACTTTCTATATTTGGCGGAGTAAACAATCTCCCGTAGAAGGCATGAAAGACATGATTTGGAGTCATGGCGTATGTAGCACCTATCCGCGGACTCACTTGCATATCATTGGTTAACGCCTGGATTTGATCGAAGCGAACACCAAGATTAAAGGTCCATTGAGCCCAGGGAGTCCATTGATCCTGAATCCAGAATTCCTCGCGCCATCCAATGGTGCGATTATCGCCATTCCGAGAGATGACTCCCCCTACCGGATCACCGGCTTCATCTCTCAAAAATGCCGATAGCCGGGTTTTATTCACAGCTTGGGTCCTTTGAATCTGAAATCCCGTTTTCACTAAATGATTCGAATTTAATCGATGACTGTAATCAAACCGTATCCCTCCAGTATAGGCCCATCGGTCCTGATCTCCGGCCGAAAAAGGTTCGTCAGGATCTGACGTATACGATAAGGCATTGAAGGGGTCGGTTGTGAATGTGGCTCGGGAATGCTGAAAAAATCCGGCCAGACTGAAAAACCGATCATGACTCCAATCCTGGCGCCAGACGAGCTGGGAATATTGATTATTTTCCTTTTGGTATTCATTTATATTTTGAGAATTAACCGGCTCAAAACCTGGATTCTCTCCCTGGATCAGTCCAACTAAGGTAGGATTGGCCGCTAGGCCAGGTTGAGTGGGAATCTCAAATTTGGCAATCGAATTCAGGAACAACACCGTGACACTGTTCTGATTATCAATCTGCCAATCTCCACGGAAAAGGGATTGGTTTTGGTTACTTTGGTCATGAAATACGCTTTTTCCTAAAGTGGGAGGATTAATTCCTCTGTTTGTAGAGATAAAGCTATTCATCAGGTAATACCGAAATTCTGAGCCGACGGTTCCCCCATATTCAAAAGAAGGGTTCAGTGTTTCGTTTGAGCCACCAAAGAATTGCAATGAGCCAGAGTCGGGTTGGGTCCCGCTTTTCGTCGTTATGTCAATTACCGCCGCGGTTTTATTCCCGAATTGCGCTTCCGGCCCACCCAAAATAATGTCTGCGCGCTCCCAGGTACGTGGGGAAATGACATCCGTAAAGACAGAAGATACGGTATCCGGAACGGGGACCCCATCAATCCGAAATTGAAAATTAGCGTGATCCTGACGAATGTGCACTTGCTTCAGTCCCCCGTCTACAGCACTAGGGAGGGTTAAAAGCAGATCATTAAGGGCAATATTATTCCCTCGGGGTAATTCCTCGATATCCTTACGACTCACCGAATAGGATTCTCCGGAGAGACGACTCTGAATGGGAGGCAATGACGCCACAACATCAAGAGTGAGTTCCTGGCGATGTGCCAGGGTTAACTTGACCTCGAGCAAAGGATCATTTTCAATCTTAAGAATAGTGGACTCGCTCGATAAGTCAGACTGGGTTGCTTGAATAGAATAAATACCAGACTCAGGAGGAGCAAAAATAAACTCCCCCCCTTCATTCGACACCTGAGTATTAATGATGGTGCCTTCCTGATCCCGCAATTCCACCGTTACCTGAGGAACTCGGCGAAAATCCTCGTATTGCACTATACCGGTTACAATCCAGACTTTTTTGTCATTGTCTTGTTCCACAGCTTGGACAAGACCAACACCCATAAACGTCCCCAATCCGAAAATCCAGAGAACAAGGGCACACCACTCCCCCCATTTACCATCCCCGATCAACATACAGAAACCTCCAGCATCTAATAATCAATTAGGCGTATTCTCCCCTTGCGTCATCACAGGCAACCCCCGTCAGGAAAGCCGCGCATGGATGAATCGGCGGTGGAAGACCGTTGTGGAAAAGAAAATTAGGAGAAGAAGGAAGCTGGAGGACCGCGAGGGTTACCGAGAGGAATGGTGAGAGACCGATACCTCTCTTCTCGATCAGGGGAAAGGAAACCGGAGGCTACAGAACAATGAGATAAACCCGTGGCATCCCAAACTAGGGAATTGGAAGTATGGTGCTGTACCCATTGGCACAAATCATCATCAGAATGTTGATGCCCATCATAATCCACCTCAGCAAATACATGATGGATTTCTAAGGCCTGCACAAACGGTATTGAACTCAACAATACCAAAGCAAGTGCGAGGGATAAGCTGATATTACATCGAGAAATTGGAGATGGCGGCATTCGGATCATGAAGTTTTTGGTCAATAAAAGCCTTGCGGGCGAAAATACCAAATGGCCTTACGAGAGTCAACATTAATTGCAACTAAATTGCAACAAAAATCAAATCGCCCGCAACTACACCATTGCCTTACTTACAGCATGGGTCTGTGACCAATTTCCGACAACCGTTTATAAAACCAATAAAACCCCCTACACCACTCCATCAAGAAAAACTAGAACCATTTCACTGTTCACTTCAGTCTTTAAGGCTATCCCCGACCCAACCGACAAACGTTCTGAGGTCCATACAAAGGAAAGAATCATTAACACCTGCTCCTTCAACAAGGGATTTAAGCATTGGGGACTGCCAACAAACTTTTCATTACCTTTTTGGGAATAGCCATCGTAACAGTGGTGGGTAGCCAGGCAATTTTCAGTCGACTATCATTAGACCAATCCCCCTTCTCCATTCGCTTACCTTCATACAAATCAAACCCAATAACTGCTGAATCCAATGATTCTGTGATTCCCCTTGAACATTTAGGAGGTGTTTGGGTGGCACGAGTGGAATTAAATGACTTCCATGAATCCAGACTCATTGTTGATACGGGGGCAACATATACGACCATTTCTGAAAATTTGGCATTTGATGCAGGAATTCGCTCAGATTTGGCAAATTCGCGGATTACCCTCTTTACTGTTGGGGGAAAAGTACAGGCCGAGTTAGGCATCGCACGAAAAATTCGTGTGGGAAATACAGGAAGGGAAAATGTCCAGGTAGTCATATTTACCATCCCGGACCTCCCAGACGGGATTGATGGCCTACTGGGTCTCAGTTTTTTTGATCATTTTCTTGTTCGTCTGGACCATTCCAACCAACAGTTACATCTCTCGCCAAGGACTTAGGCCTAAGAGCCCGGTCCATCTCTACCTTGATGTCCATTTTCCATCAATCTTGACCTAAGTCCCATCCCCAATCCTTGGTTTGAGAGTTTTATGGCCAGGTCATAAGCTCTGCTTCAGATCCTTCCCGACCATACAAAATACAGTTACCGCCCTTAGGATATCGAAAATCAGTTCTTGACAGTTCGCGAAGGCAGTATGGTAATACTACCTTTCCCCTAAACAGACAGGACTTAAACCATGCGCTTTTTCATTTATGCAGACAATTTGAATCCCACGCAGCTTAAACGACGTGCTCCTGAAGCACAATTTTTATTTAAGGCATACGTGCCAGACCACACCATCAAATTTGGGCGCTGGTCTAACCAATGGCGCTGTGGATTGGCCACTATTGCCCCTTCTGCTGGTGAACGAGTGTGGGGAGGGGTTTTTGACCTTACCCCGGAGGATGTCCAGGAAATGGACAAGTTCGAGGGAGATCTTCCCGAAGGAGCTTTTCGTCATGTTGAAGTACATGTGTTCACTGAGGATGGAGAAAAGGAATTCGTCAGCACACATGTAGCCCAAAGCATTGGAAGATTTAAGGCCAAAGATCATTATTTAGATTGGATTCTCGCGGGAGTCAAGCATTGGAAGTTGCCGGATGAATGCGTGGACATGTGGGATTTGTTTCGCTCAAAATGAGCCTTTTATCCATTTATCATTGAATTTCCATTCACCTTTATTTTTTCATTAAGAAGGAGTTTCTATGCCAAAACCGAAGTATCATATTCTAGTGTGCACGAACTCCCGTCCTCCTGGGCATCCCAAGCCTTCATGTGGAGCTGCGGGAGCTCAAAATTTATTAATGGCACTCAATATGGGCTTGATTGAACGTGGGGTTCAACCTGGCGAGGTATTAGTCACTGGGACAACTTGCCTCGGGCCTTGCGAAAGTGGCCCAAACGTGGTCGTCTATCCGACAGGAACTTGGTACTCCCAGGTCAAAGACTCCGATGTAGCGGTTATTTTAGATGAGCACATCAAAAAAGGAGAGCCTGCTGCACAGCTCAAACCGGATTCCGTTTGGGCCTAAGCCAGGTTTAGCCACCTTGGGAACCATGCGTGACCACCAACATCATGAAGGGCAAGGATCCCATACCGTAGCCCCATCTCACCTCACACACAAAATACAGGAAGCACCCTCTTTATCCTGCATGGTGGTCACCTGTAGTGATACCCGAACGCCAGAATCTGATACCAGTGGAAAGTTAATCTGTCATCTTTTAAAAGAGCAAGGACACAGCATTGCAGAATACCGGATCATTAAAGATGAACCGACCGAAATTAAGGCCCTCCTTCTCCAAGCCATTGGTCAAGAGGCCCTTCAGGTTATCATTATCAATGGCGGGACAGGTATCTCACGGCGAGACTCCACATTTGAAGCCGTTGATGACTTTTTAGAAAAACGACTTGATGGATTTGGGGAGATTTTTCGGTTTTTGAGTTATCAAGATATTGGATCCCCCGCCATGTTAAGTCGGGCCGTGGCGGGGACACATGGAAAGCTTGTCGTTTTTTCTATTCCAGGTTCTCAAGGGGCGGTCCGCCTAGCAATGGAGCAACTTATTCTACCTGAAATAGGGCACATAACTGGAGAGCTAACGAAGTAGGCAAATCTAAGCATCTTCCTGAAAATTCAGTTTTTATCCTCATTATGGAACATTCAGAACACCTCTAACGCGAGCGGGGGAGGAATTTTACACGCTAGTAAACCATCTTTCCTTCCGCCACCATTACCACCTGCCCTCCCACTTTAATTTCCTTAATCACATCATCATCAGAAAAAACCTGCACCAAAATACGGGATGGCCGGTCAATTTCATACCCCTGCTCCATAACTATTTCGGTGGTTGGACCAACTTCCACGACTCCATTCTTGACTAAATAGGCACCAAGGGCGCCACTTGCGCTGCCGGTTGCAGGGTCCTCGGAAATACCAATTGGATCGGCAAACATTCTAGTGTGAACAGTGGCGCTTTCCTCCACTGTCATCGTCGTGAAGATCATAATTCCATTGGCCCCAAAGCGAGCACAAATCTCTAGAACTTCAGAATGATCAACCTCCATGGATTTTGCGGCCGTCAAGCTTCGTATAGGCACAACGAGCACCGGCAATCCTGTCGAGACCACTTCAACAGGGAAAATTGTGTCGGCAATGAGCGATCTGTGAATTCCCAAAGCCTTGGCAATATCATAAATGGCTTCCGCCTGTGTGATGACATCGATAAATTGCGGAGAGGGTTGCGACATAATGACCTGTTCAATTTGCCCCCTCAGAACAATGAGGTCAAGCGCATACAAGCCTAGGGTACATTCATAGAAAACTTTCGTCACGGGCTCCTGCAAGGCCAGATGTTTCATTGTTCCGAGAACATAGAATGTCCCCAAAATTGGATGGCCTGCAAACGGAATTTCCTGAAGAGGGGTAAATATTCTGACCTTAGCGGCAGCCTTGGGATCGGTAGGCGGTAGGACAAACACCGTTTCAGACAAATTCATTTCACGCGCAATTTGTTGAAACTCCCGTTCACTAAGCTCTCCCGCTGAGGGAAACACCGCTAAAGGATTCCCGCCAAACGGCTCACTTGTGAATACATCAACCTGATAAAATTGCAGCCAGTTTTTAGGAGAATCCATAATCAACTAGAGAAACATTTCAGGACGGATTAGAAACATGTCACACGAATTTCAAATCCACAAAACCTTACATGGTTTTGCATAATATCCGAACACTTTTACTGCCCTCCCGTGACCATGCATTCTTCATACACTCGTTGCCAGTCAGGAACGCCTCTACCCCCTAACCTTGCATTAGTCATTTCTTCACATCTAAAAGAATCATTTTCATTTTTCTGCAGATTAAACGTCTCTTGGCTTTCCAGATTTCCGGAACACCCTATAGCCCCAAGTAGTAACAAAAAAAATAAAAATCCTCTTAGTTTTTTCACCAGGATAATCTCAGAAATTTTTATTTGTCGGGTAGCTTTGGACCACCTACCCTCCCATCAAATTCCATTACAAAACTTTAAGACAATTTACACTATGGGCGCGATCGCTTCATACGAACGAACCAAGGGATTACGCACATAATCCTCCACATAGTTTTGCAATGATCCATTGCGATACAATCGATTATTGGCAAACTTAGTACTAATTTTTGGCAGAATCCTTATTTTCACTCCGGTCTTACTTACAAAGTCGTCAATGTGAACCCCCGCAATATCGCGACCTGGACCTCTTCCTGACTCCACAATACATTGAGGGACATGGATAAATTTTTCCTTTGTCAATCGTTTGGCTATGTCATTCAGGGTCAGCAAGACCGTACAATCAGAATCTCCTCCAAGCGTGGCATTCGGAACAGAGAGGAACCTGGCTCGATTTTTCCTGAACATGGCTAAAATCCGATACACACTACCCGCCATGACAATTGAATCACGCTTTTCCAATTCCAAAGAATCAAAGAGACTAACAATACGCTTCCGATTCAAAAAAGCCGTCACATAGGCTTCCGTATGAATTGTCGTAAAATTTGGAAGGTCCGCATCGTATATTCTTTCCGCTTCAACAGCAAGATATTTTCTACCTTGTCGCATCACACGAGCTGTGTCCTCTTGAATCCCGCCCACCGGCGTCAAACATCCCATCCACAGTACGCATCGAGAATTGATCCGGGAAATCTTTTCCGCATCTGTGGACATCGTATTTTTATCAAAAGCATAAAAGTTTGCCGAAGAAACCGCTGGGCCATCCAAGACCTTCATCAGATGTTTCACAGATGGAGCATGCGGCATCAGTTTTTGTCGATACTCTCCAAGGGTAATGACAGATAACTCAAAATTAATTCTTCCAGGGTATTGGTCAACCAACCGATGAATCTTGGGAACATGGACAAAACCAACCGTAAAAAATTGAATGTTTTTATCGGTAAATTTCAAAAAATCTTCGATCCACTCCATGGCCTTTGGATGAAGAAACAAATCGGTCCATTCCATGTATTCATTACCACCAAGGCACCAGAACTGAAGAGGATCCGTTGGCTTGGAGCTAATATAATTCAAAATGAACTGCCAGTCCTCTTGGGAGGTTTTTGGTGGGTCCAGCGTTTCTCGGTAGGAATGATCTAATTCATAACAAAACGCACATTTGACAGGACATTCTTTTCCTAGGCTCAATGGAATTTTTCCTGCATCCATTTCCCGCTTCAACACGTCCCGGTAATCGTGTCCGGCAAATAGCTTTGGAGCTTCTAATATTGGAAGTTCACGCAATATCGTCAACCCTTTCTAAAAAAAAGACCGACTGTGGGTAGCCTGAAATCCAATTGACAGTACCACTGCTCCTTTGAAACACTTGAGAATCTTAATCGGCCTGCTGAGTATTATAAGACCTTCTGATAAAAAATTCATACCTTCTCAAGGGATTCAAACTTTATGACCCTAGAATACGCACTGCTTCTCTTCAATCTAAGCGAGCCGTTTTCGCATGATGTCTTACAGCAACGCTATGAAGATGCCAGGCGAATCTGGTTCCCATCACGTTACGCGGGCCTCACCAATAATCCAGCGAAATATATGGAAATGTACAAAAAGGGAGAGACCAAAACTAAAGAAATTCATGCAGCCTATCAAATTCTATCCGATCATCTGCGGAATTCCGGTTCCTCTCCACAAAAATATGATCACGGAGCAGAATGACTGACCACCCGGGACATTCCGGGCTCACCTTTTGAATTTTTCTCGGAGGGCGCATGAGACACAGGCCAAGTAATGAGACCTTGAACCCCATCGATTCGCGGTTCATCCTGCCCGGCTTTCATCGCATAGATCTGAGGTAGGTAATTCGTACCGAATTTAGAAATGTAGAGGAATACATGCTCACGAGCATTGACTCTAACAGCCCATGGTTCAAAGTCCTTCTGATAAAACTCCTCTGCCAATTGCATGGCCTCTAAACAAGTGATCCCACCAGGTTCCTTAAGCGTGTAATAGTAATCGAGAGGCATATCATACTCTTCCTGCTTATGAATGGTGATACCAAACTTATCGGGATTCCGAACCATTGGCGTATGCCGGTAGGCCACAAAATAGAATAATTCCACAGAATGAATATATCGCTTATTATCAAGAAGAAATTCCCGTGTCTCCTCCGCCTCATCTCGTGTTTCACCTGGAAATCCATAAAAAGCCATGACATGATTCCAGATCCCGGCTTTGGCAGCCTCCCGTAGATTGTTTTCAATCACAGCCTTTTTCGCATGCTTATCCATGAGCTCCAAAACACGCTCATTTGCTGATTCCATTCCATAATACAGGGTGCAACAACCTGCTTGAACGGCTTGCTTCCAAATTTCAGGATCCTGCAATGATTCCTCAAACCGGATTAATGTCGTCCATTTTATCCCCACCTGCTCCTCAATCAACAATTGCGACACTTTTTTCAATAACGCGGGAGGATAGGATTCATCTGAAAATAAAAAGTGCTCTGCCTGATATTTTTCTTTCAATGCTTTGATTTCTCGGACTACATCATGCGCGGGTTTTCCACGATACTGGTCGAAATATCCCTGTCCATGATCACAAAAGGTACATCGTCCCCAGTAACACCCTCGTGTGGCTAGGTAAGGTAAAATTCGAACCGGGACGAAATAGGCATCCAACGGCAATCCCTCAAAGTCCGGAAGAGGCAAGGCGGTCGTCTTTTCTGTATATATTTCCTCATTCACACGAATCTCCCCCTCTTGATGCCACATCAAGTTAGGGACCTTTTCCCAGTCTCGTTCCCCCGCCAGAGCTTCCAGCAACCAAACCAACGCATGCTCGCCTTCATACAAAATGGCCGAGTCAAAGACTTGCGTAAAAAATTTCTTCCGTTTGGGAAGATCATCTTTTAACCGGGTAATCACGTTGCCACCCACCGTCACATGAATGTCAGGGAATTCCTCTTTAATCATTTTGCAAAAGGTCATGCCCGCCAAGAGTTGCATTTGGGTTCCGACGGAAACTCCTATCACTTCCGGTTTCTCTTTCTGAATGGCAGGGAGCACTAACTGGCGGCACACATCCCGATACACGTTGACAAGATCGTCATCCAGGCATGCCAACACTTCAGTCGAGACTCCCGAGCGATACCCCAGATTACTTTCCATGGGATAGAAGACGAGGGAAGCAGGAAAATAGGCTGCAGAAATAAATTGCATAACATCTCTAAATATTTTTAAGGCCCATTCCAATTTTTCTGCATCATAAAATGCCTCGCCTCTCACGATGACTTTGGCTTCAATAGCTCGTTCAGCCAATTCCATCACGTCTATAGCATCTTGGGATCTCAAACAGGCCAGTCGGTCTCGTTCAAAATCAGTCAATTCATTTCGGGCGTCCCGTTCGTTCAAAGTTCGTCGCTGCTGATCCATTCGAAGCTTGACCCAGATTAGAAAGGTATCACTAAAAAACCAGTCATACATTTCGATGTTGACATCTTTCTGTATCACCTCATGTCCATATGAGCGAAGAACGGCAGTTAGACTTGGCAGGGCAAGATAAGGAGCGGTTGGAACCCATTCCGGAGGAAAGAGCAACATCGTTTTAAAGGTCCGTCTGGATTTATCGACGGAACCACCACGCTCGATTTCAATTAAGGATTCAGTCATATGATCAACACTCCTGACATTAGACAGAGGCTAATTTCGATGAGGAATCATGTGAGTCGAGGCGAAATTGCAGAGAAGGTAATTTATTGGTTCCGAAGTGGGTCACGTATAAAAACACATATTCCCGAATAAAGATTTTCAAATCCCACCCCGCATAATGATTTTGTTCAAATTCTTCGAATACCCGTTCGGCATCCTCAACACTCAATCCTTCTTTCACCGTAAAATAATAATCCAAGGCCAAATCCCATTCCGGATTTTTATAATAGGTAATGCCGAATTTTTCAGGATTTTTCGCGACGGGAGTATGCTTGCTCAAATCAAAGGTACCAAATCCAATTGAATGGACGTGTTCTCGATTATCTTCTAAAAATTGGATAGAAAATTTCGCATCTTGGTATGTTTCCCCTGGGAACCCAAAAAACCCCATGACATGATTCCAAACCCCATGTTGGGAGGACAACTCCAAGCTTCGCTGGATTACCTCCGTCGTGGTTGCCTTGTCCATAAGTTGAAGCACACGCTCACTTCCGGATTCATAGCCCATATGGAGAAATTTGCATCCAGAAGTCTGGGCATCCGCCCAGACTTGATCCTCAAGAAGACTCTTTTCGAAGCGGATATGTGTGGTCCAGGCAATATCTAATTTCGACTCAATCAATTTCTTCGTAAGCTTCCTGAATAAGGCGGGTGGATAAGACTCATCCGTGAAATGAAAACTCCGGGCATGATACTTATTTTTCAAATAGGTGAGTTCTTCAATAATCTGCCAATCCCTTTTGGTCCGGTACCCTGCCGTATAACCCTCACCATGGTCACAGAACTCACACCGTCCCCAATAACATCCCCGAGTGGCTAAATAGGGAAGAATCGGCTCAGGTACAAAGTATTTCTCTAATGGCAATCCGTCGAAATCCGGGGGAGGCAACTCGCCCATATTTTCGGCGTAGGATTCGGAATTCACATGAATTCCCGCTGCATCTCTGAATAGTAAATTAGGAACATGCGATAAATCCCCATCCGAGCCTATGGCTTCCAACAATCGCAACAGGGCAGTTTCACCTTCATAGACAATCGCGCTGTCAAATAAGGCGAATAACTTTGGAGTATCTGGAAGCACTTCCCTCAGGCGGGTTACGGTATTGCCTCCAATGGTTATATGAATATCAGGGAATTGCTCCTTAATGAGTGCACAAAATGTCATAGAGGAAAACAATTGTTGTCGAAGAACAATTGAAATCCCAATGACATCGGGCTTTTCAGCTAGAATGGCAGGCTTCAGGATTTCCTCAAATACGTCCCGATAGACATTGACTTGAGTATCTTCAACGGCTTCCAGCACTTCGGACGACATAAACAGCTTATAGGATAAATCAGTTTCCATGGGAGGCATGCAGATTCTTGCGGGGGCATACACCAAGGATATTGTGGCAGTCACCTCCCTAAAGGTATTCATCACCCATTCCAGCTTCTCACTTTCATAAAACTCTTGGCTTCGAACAATTTCCTTTGCTTTCTCAGCTCTTTCAGCTAAATCGCTCATATAGCCTCGGGTACAATTGCAGAGAGCTAACTGAAGATCCACTTCCGCATCCGTTAACTCACGACTCTTCCCAATCTTTTTGAGGCGATCAAGTTGCTGAGGAACTTTTTTAAGAATGCGACGGAGGAAATCCCGACTAAAATACCAGTCGTACATTTCTAAATTAACATCTTTTTGAACGACATCATGACCGGCAGATCGAAGAAAAGCCGTTAGGGTTGGAAGGCTCAGATAGGGTTCAGAAGGATACCAGTCCGGGGGGAAGACCAACAGGATTTTGGCCTTACTGGATGACTCTTTAAAGTTGGTTGATCTTGGTAATTGAATTTTATCAGGGCGAATCAAACCACCTTTATCATAATTTATCCTCATTTTTACACCCTAGGTAAAATGGTTTACTCGCGATTAGGTCAATCAAACCAGAATGATGATAAACCTATTCATCTATATTCACATCTAAACTAACCCATTGATTTTAAATATTTTTTACATCAGATAGATTCACCATTCTAAGTCCTTGAAAAAACCATGGTCAAGGGCAATTGCATAGGAGAACCGTAATAGGAAAATTTAAAATATTTGACCGAATAATTATTTGACCGAATAATATCTTCATATTAAAATCACTTATCTGCCCTTGGAATTCCTTCCTTGTCTGGTAGCGTACCCTTCATCAACAACTCTTAAATTTCTTAGGATCCCTAGAAATGAGCCGTGAGGAAATGACAATGAGCAATACAATCATGCCTGGATGCCGGAATTGGATGTCGTACTTAATGGATTCACTAGTCAATGCTGGAACAATGCCCTCATGGGAAGCCCTCCAATATCTCGTGACTAACCTGCTAGGTGAGGCACCCAATCCGCATCTCCATCAAAGCAAATCCCCTTATGAAACCATACAACAATTCCTCCACCGTATTTATGGACCAATCGTTGAAGCCGCCTCCCGCACAGTTAATATTCCAGGCCAAGCCATGATTCATATGTTTACGGATATCAGTCTCATGGGAAAATCGGCAGTTTTGGTCGTGTATTTTCCAGGACAAAACGCTCCGCACCAATTGTTACTATTAGACTCGGTGCCAGCCTGGGACTTGGTATTTGAAAATTCCTCTGCGTTCGATAACTGGGCCGAAGAACGATATCAATGGATCGTGAAAGCCCTTCAGAGCATTGGACACCCCATTGAATCTTCCATGCTTGAATGCTCCGACACCCTCCAACCGATACTGGTCTAAAGACTAAGCATACTTGTTAGGGCACAGGCGAAAGAGCCAGGTAGGGCGAAACTACTCCCATCTTGGGCCATTAAAGAAGGCTCAATTAAAACGCGACCATCCCAGGACAAAATTTTTCGTGGGGTTGCTTGGAAGGAAAGCACCAAAAATACAAGAAAGGGTCTCACTTAGATGGGACTTTCATTGCCGGCTACCCTAGCCAGACAGTCTTTCCTTCCATCAGACTTGACAGTCCAAGTGACGAGGCGCTATCCATGAAACCTTACGAAACATTATGAGGTAAATATGCCAATCAATGTATTACTTAAAAATTCACCGCGAGGAAGGGGCCCGGAACCAGACCAAGCCCGTTCAAAAGAATTCCAGAAACTACCAGAAGTGGAAAAGCGGGCAAAGGAAGCAGAGTTGGCAGCCCAAGAAATGCAGGACTTATGGGAATCTCAAGAGGTCGGAATTACCAAATGGTCGGGTGAACGGGGCCAACGATATTCTGATCCAGATTAGCACTTGTAGCTTTCAAACCAGCATCATCGCACTCCTCTTCCGGTTTTTTCCTTGAGGTTTTAATAGAACGATCCCGTAAATTCAAAAGTCAAAAGCTGCACACCACAATCCTCAAGTAGGGTCATACCCTAAATTTGAGGAGAGCCACCGTTCTACATCCGATACATCCATCCCTTTCCGCTTACCATAATCCTCGATTTGATCTTTCTTTAATTTACCAACAGAAAAGAATTTGGCTTGGGGGTGAGCAAAGTAGAAACCACTAACAGACGCAGTGGGATACATCGCGTACGAATCGGTCAATTGAATACCTACCGTTTTCTCTACCTGAAGCCAGTCAAACAGATGCTGTTTCTCCGTATGGTCGGGACAGGCCGGGTACCCGGGTGCTGGACGAATTCCACGATATTTTTCCTGAATGAGTTCGTCGTTTGTCAATTGCTCATCTTGGCCAAATCCCCATACCTGCCGGACCTCACGATGGAGCCATTCGGCAAAGGCTTCGGCCAAACGATCAGCCAAGGCTTTAGTCATGATGGCATTATAATCATCATGGTCTTTTTCAAAACGCTGACAAACAGCTTCGATGCCGATTCCGGCCGTAACCGCAAACCCACCAATATAATCAGCCATACCGCTGGACTTTGGAGCCACAAAATCGGCCAACGCATAGTACGTGTCACCTTTGGGTTTTTCTACTTGTTGACGCAAGGTATGAAAGACCGATACCGCTTCCGAACGGGTCTCATTGGAATAGATGATGATGTCATCATCCTGACTGTTAGCTGGAAATAATCCATAGACACCTTTTGCCGTGAGGAGCTTTCCGTCCATGATTTCCTGCAAAAGCTTTTGAGCATCATCAAAGAGTTCTTTGGCTTTTGGCCCAACTACCGAGTCTTCAAAAATCATTGGATATTTCCCACGTAATTGCCAGGCGCGAAAAAATGGAGACCAGTCAATTAGGGGGACAAGGGTCTCCAGGGAAACATCCTCAAGAACTTTCACACCAAGGAAAGTTGGCTTAGCAATACTTGTCGTTTTCCAATCTATGGCGAACCGCTGCTTTCTTGCTTCCTCCAGTGATACGAACTTTTTGGCCGTGTTTTTGGACAGATACGCATCTCGCGTTTTCCGTTGTTTTTCTTGAACTTCCTGCACAAATGCATCCTTCTCGTCCGGACTCATTAATTTGCGCACGACATTGACCGCCAAGGACGCATCTAAGACATGTACAACCGGGCTGGTATAGCCTGGCGCAATTTTTACGGCAGTATGGGCCTTGCTGGTGGTCGCTCCCCCAATTAACAGAGGGATAGAGAAACCTTCTCGAGTCATTTCTCGTGCATTATGAGCCATTTCATCCAACGAAGGTGTAATCAGTCCGCTGAGCCCAATCAGATCAACTTTTTCCTGACGAGCTGTCTGCAAAATTTTGTCACAAGGAACCATCACACCCAGGTCAATAATTTCATAATTATTGCAGGCCAGTACAACTCCAACGATGTTCTTCCCAATGTCATGCACATCACCCTTTACTGTGGCGAGCAGGACTTTACCCTGGCTTCTGCTCTCGCCTTCAACTTTTTCCGCATCCATAAACGGCAATAAATACGCCACAGCTTTTTTCATGACCCGCGCGCTTTTGACTACTTGAGGCAAAAACATTTTCCCCGCACCAAATAGCTCTCCGATCACATTCATCCCATCCATTAATGGGCCCTCAATGACATCCAGAGGCTTATTGAGCTTCTGACGGGCTTCCTCCACATCAGCATCAATAAATTCAACAATCCCTTTAATCAAGGCATGGGCCAGACGTTCCTCTACTGTTCCCTGCCGCCACGCATCATCTTTCACAATCGTTTTGCCCTGTTGTTTTACTGTCTCAGCAAAGGTCACTAATTCCTCAGTGGCTTCTGACCGTCTATTCAACAGGACATCCTCTACTAAATTAAGGAGATCTTTGGGTATTTCTTCGTAGACTCCTAACTGACCGGCATTCACAATCCCCATGTCCATTCCCGCTTTGATGGCATGGTAGAGGAACGCAGAATGAATGGCTTCGCGCACTGTATTATTTCCACGGAATGAAAACGAAATATTACTGACCCCCCCACTGACTTTACAGAAAGGTAATGTGGCTTTGATTTGTCTAGTGGCTTCAATGAAATTCACAGCATAGGCGTTATGCTCTTCCATGCCTGTTGCAACCGTCAAAATATTCGGATCAAAAATAATGTCCTCCGGCGGAAAGTTGAGCTTTTCGGTCAAGAGACGATAGACCCTAGTACAGATTTCCACTTTTCGATCAAGCGTATCGGCTTGACCGGTTTCATCAAATGCCATGACGACAACAGCGGCCCCATAGCGACGAATCAGGTGAGCCTGCTCAAGGAATTGAGCTTCGCCTTCCTTGAGACTAATGGAATTCACCACACCTTTTCCCTGAATACACTTCAGGCCAGCTTCAATGACGGACCATTTAGAGCTATCAATCATGATTGGCACACGAGCGATATCGGGTTCGGATCCGATGAGATTCAAAAATTCCACCATGGCTTTTTCCGAATCCAGAAGGCCTTCATCCATATTCACATCGATAATTTGCGCACCCCCTTCGACTTGTTGACGCGCTATGGCCAAAGCTTCTTCAAGTTTTCCGTTTAAAATCAATTTTGAAAATTTTGGCGAACCCGTCACATTCGTACGTTCTCCAATATTGACAAAATTGGATTCCGGTCTGATGGTTAAAGGCTCAAACCCACTTAACCGAGTCATACGGGGAACATGCGTTTTTTTGTGCGGGGCGCAATCCTTGACCCCTTCGGCTATGGCCCGAATATGCTCGGGTGTGCTCCCGCAACACCCGCCGACAATATTGACCCATCCCTGGCTGGCGAAATCCCTGAGATCCGCGCCCATGCGTTCTGGTGTCTCATCGAACCCGCCAAAGGCATTGGGTAAACCCGCATTGGGATAGCAACTAATATAGATGGGCGCCACATTAGAAAGTTCCTCAATATAGGGCCGCATTTGCTTGGCCCCTAATGCGCAATTAATCCCCACACTCAAAAGATTGGCATGGGAAATAGAATTCCAAAAGGCCTCGATAAGTTGTCCTGATAACGTACGGCCACTAAGGTCCGTAATGGTTACCGATGCCATAATGGGCAATTGACGCTGAATTTCATCACAATACCGGGCAATTGCATAAAAGGCGGCCTTGGCATTTAGAGTATCAAAAATGGTTTCAACAATAAGAAGGTCAACACCCCCTTCCACCAAACCCCGCACCTGCTCATAGTAAGCTGCTTCTAAATCATCGAAGGTAACTGCTCGAAATGCTGGGTTATTCACATCCGGTGACATCGAGGCCGTTCGATTTGTAGGACCAAAAGCTCCGGCGACCCAACACGTCCGCCCAGGTTGTTCAGCTTGCACCCGAGCAACAGCCCGCTTTGCCACCTGCCCCGCCGCCAAATTCAATTCATACGCCAAACCCTCCATCTGATAATCAGCCAGAGATATCGAATTGGAATTGAAGGTATTTGTTTCAATGATATCGGCTCCGGCTTGCAGATATTGCACGTGGATATCTTCAATAATCTTTGGTTGTGTCAGAGTCAGCAGGTCATTATTCCCTTTGACATCACAGACATGGTTGGCATAACGTGCCCCGCGAAAATCAGATTCACTCAAATTATGGGCTTGAATCATGGTTCCCATGGCACCATCCAGCACAAGGATCCGAGATTCTAACGCCGCTTCCAGTGTGTTCATTCTTACCCCCTCATCAATCAAAATACATCTCAACTCACGGTCAACAACTGAGCCCTATTCCCTCATTTTCAAGCATCATTAATCTTGACTTCCAGGAATTTCAAGAAATAGGATGACAAATCTGCCATTCATCCTTTTATGACATTTTTCTTCTCACTTTGTAAAAGGCCTACTTCATGGGTAGCCTTTGCTATCTTGGCCTCCCTACTTTGTAGCACAGGGGGATTCTTATGGCCTACCCCCGCTATAGCCAAACCCTACTTCGAAGATGGTTATTTAGGTTTAACCCAGGAAGAACTACGCCAAACATTAGGAATACCGATGGCAGTTCGATCACGAAAGGCCGCCCTTCGTGTTTTCAGCTATTATACGTTCCCCGATTGGGAAAAATATTTCAAAAGTTTGGTTTCACCAGGAAATGGCGAGGATGTGTACACCTACGTTCGGAATGGTATCCAAGTTCGGTATTCCTTCGCTTATATTCCTGATTTAAATGAAGGCAAAACCATTCCAACCCTGTATGTGCAACGATGTGAAGTGGAATTTTCCCCTTCGGTTCCCCTAAAAAGCATTCCTTCGCTCGTCCCTGAATTTATCCCCCCAACAGAACAATCGGCCCCAACCTTTCGATCCAATCTCTGGGTCCTGATTTTTAAGGGTGAGCCTTCACGAGAGGCCGATTTCATCGTCAAAGAACAGGGAAAAAGAAATCTCGCATGGTCTCTAGCCTATCAATTATTTGCTATTAATGGAATTCCCAGCGTTCTTTCAATTGACACGCCGATCGACCGCCTCGAAATCACCACTCAAAGCCTCCAAATCGTGAGGACCCAGCAACGATTAACCCATGAATCCACCCTCAATCCCTATTCACCTGAATTTCAGGAAAGTCTTTCTCCTCCTTCGCCACCGATCAAATCCGTTCCTCAACCTCACTATGATGATTGACCCTCTGCAAAGATTTTTTTATGGAACTTGACCACTCCTCAGCGTTACTCATATCGAAGATCCCGTTCTTCTCCTATTGATAAATATCCCTCGCCCCATTGATTGGGGTCTTCAATATTCCAATTATTGGTATCGCTTTCTAATTTCAATCGAATCCCCCAGTTGCCTCCAAAAACAATAAATGTTGAACCGGAACCGGAATCTTCTACCCTTTGGGCATAAGCAGGTCGGATTGGTTGATCAACATCCTCACACCACCCCGTCACCGCACACCATTCTCCCTGGGAAATCCGATCATAGGATTTCACGTGTGATACACTCCGAGGAGGCCCCAACTCCTTAAACCGTAGGAAATATGAGCCTTCAAAATTGGGGTTCTGTTCAACTTCGAGAAACATACACCTTTTCCTTGACCCACCTTGAAATCCATTGCTAGAGTAATGAGTAAATTACCTTAATTATGATAACACACGAAAATATAAAAATTTCTCCTCCGTCTCTATCTGAAGATGGAAGCATTTCCCCCCAGGAGACTGAAGAGTTTTCCAAGCAGACAAGCAGCGAATCTCAAGTTACGCCATGGATCTGCCGACGCCCAGTTCGGATCACAATTTATGGGTTTTTGGTAGCCTTTGCGCTATGGATGCTCGGATGGGGTGTCGTACCTCGATTACTCGACCCAACCTTCGAACAGCACCTACAAGATAAATCTGTTATGGCTGGCATGAGTCGTGAGCAAGTAATGGATGCCTGGGGCTCCCCCTATCAAATGAATGTCAGCTATACGGAAAAAGGGATCAGACGAGAAGAATGGGTCTATGAAGACTGGCTGGATTCAAGCACAATTAAGCACAGATATCTCTATTTTGAAGAAGGGAAATTAATAGGAGGTTGGTATTGAGAAATGTGCTTGGCAAACAGATTCTGTGGTCAAGCACGACTCATCAGAAAAGGCCAGGGCACTCCCCATTCTTATCTAACCCATGATTGGAATTTGCTTAAGGAGTTTCGGTAATTTGAGCTCGCCTTATCTTTCCTGTTCCTCCAGAAATAACTAAGACTCGTTTCCATTCACGGATTTGATAAATTCCCCAAGCATTTGGTTGCCCCTGGTAAAATGCCAGCGAATCTTCCCCTTTGGCACTTAAGTAAGTTGGCTCGGTAAATCCTTCATCCATCACATATTCCATTAGATTCTCTGCAGTGACCCCTTCGCCACGCAAAGTCACGTTTGCTAATAATTCTAAAATGGCACCAGGATCCGCAAGATTAATGGGTTGCATTGTTACTGACTCCTTTAATATGTGATAATATAATTTCATTACATAGGCACTTACCATGTCTACCATAATCCCATGCCTATTCAAAACCTACCTTTTTCTTTTCATGAAAATAGACCGTAATAAGGGATAACCCCTCAATATGAGAAAACTTTCACCAGAACAATTTCGTGATCGCATATTTGATGTGCTTCGCCGAAAACACCATTGGGCTACTCCATTTTTGGAAGGAAGCACGATCACCAAAGAAAAATTGAATATTTACTTTCATCAGGAATACGTCGTCTATGTTCGAGATTTCTCTGTGCTTCTTGCTCAAATTCTCGGGAAAAATCCTCCTTGGGAAGCACGCCGGCTGCTCGCCACAATAATTTATGAAGAAGAAACCGGTGGGTTTTCACTTGGCCAGCCTCACCAGGAACTGTTTCTCCACATGATGAATGGACTTGGGTTTGATCGAGCTGGGTTTCGGGATGTGGAATTGTTGGCATCGAGCCGTGGATATCGAGAATGGTTGAATCAAATATGCCAAGAAGAAGATTGGTCGGTGGGAGCGGCAGTGCTCTCAATTTTCATTAAAGGGACTTCCAACGATCCGGAAGAAGTGCTTTATCCGAAGCCGGCACAAAACCAGGAGGAGATTGAAGATATCGTCCGAAAACATTATTTAAGTCAGTACCAAAGCTTATCGCCGGCATTTATGGATTATATTCGTGCACAACATATGTTTTCCGCAGGATCCCGCAAAACTGTCTATGACATGGTTACCCATCACACAGATGAAAGCAATGATCAGGTCAAAGTTCTCTCTCTCCTCGAAGAAGCATTGAACTTGTGGTCACGATATCAGGAGGGAATTGCGCGTGCCTGTGGAATTCGACAGATTTAAGCACCATCAACTTTCCTTCTCCATTGCTGTCCTTAAAATTCTAGATCCTTACTTCTGAACCACTGGTGAAGTGATCCAAGCATTTCTACAGGCATTCACTCCTTCATTACATCATTTCAAGCCGAGAGGATTTACCGGACGATGTCTGCTTATCGCTACCCTAACAACCTTCAATCTGCAGTGCTCTTGGACCCCTGAAGTAGAAACAGTTCTCCAGGACGGGCCCGAGTGCATTATTTCACTAAAAACATCCCACATTCTAAAGAAGACCCCCAGTCATCCAGCAATTCTTTCAGAGTCTCTTATCGCCAAAATTCTAAAAGGAATAGCCATTAGTCAAGAGGAAGGCATACTCCAACAAATCCTGCTTTCAACTTATGACCCCATTCCAGCATTCTCTCCCTCACAAATAGATTTCTTGCCACATCATATATCCATGGCATTTTCTCAAGTCACCCCTGAGGAAGTTATCCATTTCAAGTGCCCACCGAACGATGAGCAGGTCTTTCCGGTCCAGGGAACGCTCGCCAACTTTTCTCCATCCTCTCTACTGGTGACCTTAAAAGATTCGAAACCCAACCCTGCCGTATCTCCAAAAATGCAACCTTCCTTTCGAAATGTCCAGACAACCTCTCTGACCTTTTCCCACCAGGAAGCTGTCATAAGGGTTGAGGAAGTCCAAGCTTTCATGACAGTTCCATCAACGTATCATAGGATTGCCATCAATTATCAAAATCTCGAACCCTCAAATCCAAACAACAAGGAGAATCAAGTAACCCAACCTGGTCCAAAGACAAGCCCTAATAATAAGGCTGAACCACCCATGACAATGGATTCACTGAATTCCCAATTACGAAAACTCCAAAAAATAGTGGACCAACAAGCTGAAGAAATTCGACGTCTTCAGGACAGTTCCTCTCGATAGAATAAATCATTTTCCTACATCCATTCATTTACTGCCATGAATGAATTCAATCCGGCCTGGGCATGACCTCTCACCCGAGCTCGGAGGAAAATTTGGTAGATTGGCATCAAAGGGCGACCTTTCTTGATGAATCATGGACCGTTTTTCTGAAGCGCCAAATAAAGCCCGGTCCATTGTGAGAAATGACAAGAGACAGTTGAGCCTGAGCCGTGCAATTCCAAAACTGGCGAAGCATTTCCAGGTCATTGTCGACATTCCAATTAAACCCCACTTGACGTAACACGCCATCTGAGAAAGCTAAGATGTCAATGACCACAATTCGACTGAAGGTTCCATGTAATATTGTAAGCTTCCCCATATCGAGGACAGACCAAAAGTAGAGCTTTCTGGCATCCTTTACCCAGGAGGTTCTCATGAAAACGTCTCGATTCAGCGAAACCCAAATTATCGCGATTTTGAAACAAGGCGACGGCGGCATCAACGTCAAAGATCTGTGTCGGGAACACGGGATCAGCGATACGACCTATTACAACTGGAAGGCGAAGTACGGCGGGCTGGAGGCGTCGGATCTCACGTGACTTAAGGAAGTCGCAGGCGAGCTGGGGAAACTCAAGCGGATGTATGCGGATCTCGCCTTAGAGAATCGGGCGCTGAAGGATTTGATCGAAAAAAAGCTTTCACGCCGTCCGGCAATCGGGCGGCGGTTAAGAGGATGCATGACACCCACGGGGTCTCGGGGAGTCGGAGTTGTGCCGCTGTCGGGTTCGCCCGGTCAGCCTACTACCAATATCCAGTTGATTGGCAGGTGCGTGATGCCGAGGTGAGTGAGGCGCTCACTGAATTGGTTGAAGCCCATCCGCGATGGGGTGCCTAGAAATACATTGCTCGGTGACGAAGGTTGGGCCAGCGTTGGAACCATAAACGGATTGACCGAGTTTATCGCCAGTTAGGGCTGAACCACCCCCGGCAAACCAAACGCCGCCTTCCGACATGGCCCTCCCTGCCAGTCATTGTACCCGAGGGTGCAAACGAAGTGTGGTCCGCCGACTTTATGAGTGATGCGTTATACCATGGTGCCCGATTTCGCACCTTGAATATCATTGATGACTTCAATCGGGAAGCGTTAGCCATTGAGATTGATACCTCGCTACGAGCTGAGCGAGTCATTCGGGTCCTTGACCGCTTGAAGGCAGAACGCGAGTGGCCCCACATGATTCGCGTGGATAACGGCCCAGAATTCATCGCTCAGCCACTCCAGGAATGGGGAAAGGCTAATCGGGTGTTGATCTATCACATTCAACCAGGTTGCCCCAGGTAGAATGCTTTTATCGAGCGATTCAATCGCACCTATCGAAAAGAGTTGCTCAATCTCTATCTGTTTCGGAGTGTGGAAGAAGTGCGGGAGATCACAGCCGGTTGGCGGACCATCTACAATGAACACCGGCCCCACAAGGCTTTACAGGGAGCTGCTCCGTATCATTATCAGAAATTAACGCCCGAAAACTCTACATATGAACTGTCCGCTTGACGGGGAAGCTTACAATATAGAGCGATAGAGCGTTCACCGCTCATTTCCCTTATGGATTCATCCTTCGTATTTCGCAACGGCAAAAATGGAAGCTTCAGGGTGAGGAGCAGCCATGGGGGGAGACAAGAGATCATTCCCTAACAATTTCATCCATCCTGGCTGAATAGCTTGAGCAAGTTAGATATTAAGGACAATCTTCATGTCCTCATAAAACCTGGTTATGAATGGAAATATACTGATTCGTCTGAATTTCAAATTTGCATAATTTTGTTTATGACTGGAATATCTGCAGGAGGAAACTCATAGGAAATCAATTCATGCTTGCGAACCCAAGTAATTTCAGCGGATTCTAACGCTTGAGGAATCCCCAGAATGATTGAACAGGTATAAAAATACAGCTCCACCATTTTTTCCGGATACTGATATTGAAGAGAATGGAACCAAACAGGCTCACTAATCTCTACCCCTAACTCCTCCTTCACCTCTCTGCGCAGGCAATCCTCCAAAGTCTCTCCAAATTCTTTTTTTCCCCCAGGAAATTCCCAAAGCCCCCCTAGATAGGATTCCGGTTTTCTCCTTGACAGGAGAACCCTATCTTTCTGCCAGATAATTGCGGCCGCCACAACAATAGGTGGCAATTCCTGAGGCTCATTACTTTTCATCTAAAGAGACGGTAAGGCAAATATTCCGCATGGGACATAATAAACAAATCGGCTTCCTGGCCGTACACACCATGGCCCCAAAGTCCATTAACGCCTGGTTAAAATCATATCCTTTGCCTCGGGGAATGAGTTTTTCAGAGAGTAACCATAACTCCGCCTTTTGCTTCTTAGCCTCCCCTTTCCCAATAAATATCCTATGCAATACCCGCATCACATTGGTGTCTAAAATGGGCGCATCTTTATTAAAGGCAAAAGATCTGATTGCTCCTGCGGTATAGCGACCAATGCCTTTTAGGGAAAGGAGTTCCTCAGGTTTATGGGGAATAGCACCCCCATAACGCTCAATCGTCTCACAGGCAATGCCTTGAAGACGATATGGTCGAATATTGTACCCTAGGGGATACCACGTCTTTCGAACATCCTCTGGCTGAGCTTCCGCCAGATCCTGCAGAGTGGGATATTTACCAAGGAACTCGTGGAATTTAGGAATAACCCTGTCCACTTGCGTCTGTTGCAACATTACCTCAGAAACCAGAATTTTATATGGATCGGATGTTCTCCTCCATGGAAGATCCCGACCGAATTCCCCATACCACGCCAGAAGACGTTTCTGAAACTGTGCTTTTTTAGTTTTGGGAATGACATAAACAACCCTGACACTGGGATTAGATTTTTTTTTACCTGTTATTTTTTTCATCTTTGCCATCGACAAAAATTATTTTTTACAATTTGTATTTTAGCGACCATAGCGGAAGCCCTTCCCTCAATCATGCCGATTTTCTCATACTACGAATGAATCAAAATTTAAACCAAAAATTCAATTTTAGCCAGCAGACCAAAAAGTATAATCCGTTACTTTAACTTTTACGGAAAACTCAAAACTCACAGAATTTTTTCTAGACAGGCGTCATTAAGATCGGGTAATGTCCCGTCCACTAATTTGGATCATTCCATCCATTTTCATATGCTCTCCCTCCACATATCCCTTCATTTTATAAGGTTTGGCAGAATAGACGAAGTCCGATGAAATATCCAAATCTTTATTAGCGGTCAACCTTCAGAATCCCGGGTCTTTGTCCTACTATGCGGACGAATTCCGGACCAGGAACTACCCTTTCCCAGTCCCCTCATCATCAGGGGATCATTAAGATATTTTTCGGTTCACAATCTTTTCCCATTGTCACGCTGTGCATCCCCCACCCTACCGTCTTTGACGTTCCAGGGAATTTTCAACCATCTGTTTTGTTCAAACACCAAAAGGAGGTTTCCTATGTTTCCACACACTATCCCACTTTCCCAGTTTTTCCCAAGGAGTGCCACCGAAATTCAAAAACTTTCCCAAAGCACGATTGAACTCATTTCCGGGTTCTCAAAAAAAGGAGGACCTGATCCAACAGACTATCCCATTCTAAATTCGCTTCTTGGACAATTTTCAGGAGAAAACATCCACAAGGTATTTTCCGCTGATCAAATAAGATCCATTCGATCTGCCTTCGGAGAAGCCCTTTCCCCCGAAACCATTCAAGGGTGGGCGTACCATAAACCGTTAGGATATGCAGGAGATTATCAAATCATTGAAAAAATATACAATTACTACACATCTTCCAACCCTTCTTTAACAAAGTGGGACCAGTTTTTTCATTCCCAAAAAGCACCCAAAGCAGTCAGAAATCGGTTATCTTTTTTCCTTGATCAATTATGGAGGACCAAAATGGAAACCTCTTCAACCAGCCATATTCTCAACCTAGCCTCTGGCCCTGGACGGGATATGTATGAAGCCCTCAAGGTTCTAGGGACCTCAAAACTTGAGATCGATTGCGTTGATCAAGACGCGAATGCCATTAATTATGCCAAGGACCTTTGTCGTGACTTCCTTGCTCACATTCACTTTACCCACAAGAATGTGTTTCGTTTTTCACCAAACAAAACATACCACCTTATTTGGTCGGCTGGTTTATTTGACTATTTCAATGACAATATCTTTAAGCGTACCTTAAAAAGGTTCTTCACTCTTCTGAAACCAAATGGGAAAATGGTCATTGGAAATTTCACGACTGACAATCCCAGTCGAGGCTATATGGAACTTTTTAAATGGGATTTATTTCATCGAAGCAAAACGCACCTTCGTAGGCTTGCGCAGGAATGCGGGTTTACAGAGAATCAAATTCGCATTGAACAGGAACCCGAAGGAGTCAACTTATTCTTGGTTATCATGAAGAATTAGTCAGCAGACCAGGTCCACAACCTCATTTCGTAAACTGTAGGCAGAGCATCACTAAAATCAGTGGCCACAAAAAAGCGGGAATCCTTCACAAATGAGGATTCCCCTTTTTTGAGGAACAATGATGCAGAGACCGAGGACCTACCCTAGGCCAAGGCGCATGAGGTCGTTTACTCTAATACGGAATGCAGCACAACACTCAGATCCACAAGATTAAATGGCTTTGCCACTCTACCCTTGAAACCATATTCTTGATAATTGGCAAGTACAGGGTCATTTGAATAACCACTCACCACAATAGCTTTGACTTGGGGGTCTATAGTTAACAGCCGACTGAGGACTTCTTTTCCTCCTAATCCTCCGGGCACGGTTAAATCAAGAATGACGGCTGAAAATGGAGAACCAACTTTCCACGCCTCACAAAAATCCCTCAAGGCTTCTTCCCCGTCCTTGGCTGTCTGGTAACTGTATCCACACGTTTCCACCATCTCACCAAGAACTTTCCGGATTTGAATTTCATCATCCATAATCAGAATTTTGCCTTGGCCCATTTTCACCCGCCTCTCAGGCACTTCGTAAGCCATTTTTGGGATGGGTATAGCTGGGAGAAATAAAGAAAAAGTACTACCTTGCCCGAGCGTTGAATTTACAGCCAACACTCCTCCATGATTCCTAACGATGGAGTAGGAGGTTGCAAGACCGAGCCCTGACCCTGTTGACTTTGTCGTAAAATAGGGATCAAATATTTTCTCTAGATTTTCCTTAGAAATCCCAACCCCTTTGTCCATAAATCGGATTTCAATCCATTCGTCATCGTGTAAAGCCGTTTGTCCAAATCCCGATCGTTCGACCATATCTCCCTTAACATTATGAGCTTGAATAATACATTCCCCACCCTCTTCCATCGCCTGTCGGGCATTTATCACAAGATTATGAATCACTTGGCAAATTTGGCCTGCATCGATAGTAACTGGCCACAAATCATCAGCAATATTAAAAATTGGACGAACATTGGATCCTGACAACACCAACTGGACATTCTCTTTTATGATTTCTTGCAAAAGGACCGTCTTTTTTACCGGAGCCCCTCCCTTAGAAAAGGTTAGAAGTTGCCGTGAAATATCTTGCGCTCTTAAAGAGGCATGTTCGGCCTCAGAAATCCGATTAAATAAAGGATTGGTTGAGTCCAATGAAAATTTCGCAAGCGACAGCTGCCCTAAAATTGCCGTCAGCAAATTATTGAAATCATGAGCAAGTCCACCAGCCAAGAGCCCAAGCGATTCGAGTTTGGCCCCCCTCAATCTTTCCTCTTCCCATTTCTTTCTTTCTGTCACATCCTGAGCAAGCCCAATGACCCGGTGAATCCTGCCTGATGAATCCTTCACTGGAAAGGTTCGGTTATGGACCCATCGGAGCTCATCGTGACGAGTAACAATTCGATATTCAATATCCAGGCATTTCACATCAATTCTTTTCAAGAACAGATTTTCAACTTTGGACTGATCTTCTGGAAAGACGATGGTCAGCCAATCAAACGGATTACTCATGATTTTTTGGGGGTCTCCCCCCCAATGGCGTTTATAAGCGGGACTCACATAGACTATTTGTTGTAGGTCTACATCCCAGATCCAAAACACACTATCCACAGCTTCAGCCAATTGGCGAAATTTTTCATCACTTTCTCTAAAAGCCAATTCCGCCATGCGAACATCTGTCACATCACGACAGATCAACAATACGGTTGAAATATGTCCGTTAATTTTAGGCTCGGGGCAAAATCGAATTTCAAAATTTCTCAATCCCTGCTTAGTGGGATGGGAAATCTCCAGAGAATCTGATCTGCCATTTGCACAAACCGATTGAATTTTTTCCTCAAAAATATCTGCTACCTTTTGAGAGATCCCCAACTCGATGAGTTGCTTTCCCAAATACTTTTCTGGGGGAAATGGTTCCACGCTATCCCACCAACGATTTAAATACATCACACGATTTTTTCGATCAAATCGTCCGACAATATCGGGAAGATTGTCGGTCAAGGATTGAAGCTCCCGGTCCCACCGCTGCAGTTCCTCTTTAATCTGCTGGTGATGAGGCATTTCAATTAACGCACCGTGGCAGACTATTTCATTTTCAATACTCCCCTGGGATATCACACTATTTTCTTGAACCCAAATCACCCGATTCCCTTCACCGAGCATCCGATACTCTAACCGAATTGTCGCGGGCAAATTGGTGTGATTCTCCCAACCTCTCAAAAACATGTTCCGATCTTCCGGATGTATTCGACAAAAAAACGCTTTAGAATCTTGGATGAGTTGCTCAGAAGTTAGGTTAAGCAACGAATAGACATACGGGGTCACAAATTCAAACCTTCGGTCAATCCCCTGTTGAATACACCGATAGACAACCAGTGGTACCTGGTCAAATGCGGCATGCTCATTTTGCAAAAAACTATTCATAAACAAAGAATGACGCTATTTCAACGATCTGACTCAACGAAAGTCAGCTCTCAACTGTTCCTATTCTACCAATTTTTCTACGAAAAAAGAGGCCCAGACTCCGGGGACACCTTCACTGGCTTGAGAGGAATGGCGGGATTACGAAGGGAAGTCAAGGGATACACATTGTTAGAGGGGAGACTAAGGGGCAGTTGGATTTGAAATCCGAGAATGCCACGCTTATTGGTCCACACCTGAAACCGTCCAGAATGGCGTTGAATAATTTGATGAGCGAGGATTAATCCTTGGGTGGCGGAAGGATCAGGCTCATCAATAAAGGAATCATCAAAGCCCCATTCCTCGATTGAAACCAGCTCCGAATCCATTACCGCTTTTTCAGCTTTCCACCACACCGAAACTTGAAGCCAATTCTGTCCCCTAACAAATCGATCAGCTTCTGTTTCAATTCGCAAAGTTCCAGACAATTTTGAGGGATCCTTTAAAAGAAATAACAGTCCATTGAAAATGGCCTGCATAAGCCCTTGTCGATCTATAGAGACCATCGGGACATCGGAACTAAAGATCTTCTCAATCATCGTCTTTTGGTAAGAAGGATTGCTTGCCACAAACATCAGACAGGAATCAATAATATCGTGAACATGGGTTTTTGCATTTAAGGAACCCGATAACGGCTTGACATATTCTCTGATTTCTTTTGTTAATGCATCTATCTTCGCAAGATCTTCTCCAACTATACGATGAAGCCTATCCATAAATTCTCCGTCATGCCGTCGCAATTCAGCCACTTGAACAAAGGCTTTAATCGAGACTAATGGATTATGAAGTTCTTGAGTTAATCCATTTGCCATGGCTTCAAGAGACCGTAGACGATCCACCTGGCAAAGCAAATTTTGAGATCGGTGAATTTCTTCTCGCAAAATGGCATTTTCTAAAGCTAGGGCGGATTCCTGAATAATCATATTCCAAAATGTTTTTCCACCCATCATCCGAATAGCTTCACTGGAGGTGGGGCCAAGCGCCAAAACTCCCAATAATTGGTTATTCCCAAAAATTGGATAAAACACCTCCAAGCCGGCTTGTTCTAATATTTGAGCGATACGCATCTCTCCTTCATTGGAGTCTATTCCCTTTAACTCCTTAATGGAGACCCTTGACTGCGTAAATAGTAATAATTGTGGCAGATTATCGGAGATTGCCCATCCATTCTGGATAACAGGATGATCATGGGAAAATCCGAAGCTTGAAACAGCTCTATACCGATTTTCTTCGACCTGCAAAACAAAGAGAGCGGCTTTCGATGCTCCAGCACTCCTTCCAACGGTTTCTAGAATGGCCTGCCCCAAATCGTCAATATTTTGAATGTTTGCGACTTTCGACGAAAATCTGGAGAGAGCCTGAGTCCTCAATTCCCTGCCTTTGAGAATAGTTCTCGCGACGGCGCCTTTCGTGCCTACTTTCATCTGATAAACACCCACAACTGTCATGAGATGAAGCACAAGTTGCACGACTGAAAATCTGACATTAATGGCACCCAGGAGGGATTTCTGAGCAAGGAGCAGCATGGGGTAAACAGGCTGGGACACAAATAATAAAATAGCAAAATAGGACAATCCTTTTTCAACATACACCGAAAATTCCAACCAGTGAAACCGCAACAGGGTATAGGCTACGATTGAAATATATACCGCAAAACCAATCGTCCCGTAGGGCAGAATTTCAATCCCATACCAGAGGGGATAATTTGTCGCCCCACCAATGTATCCAATGCCAGAGCCGATGAGAAGATACAAAAACTGCCTACGACGCAATCCCTTTTCCCTCACATAGGCTTGAGTGAGAAGAAAATGAGCAAAGATTACAAGACCAACCCACCAAATCAAACAAAAATGAAAGATCAAGCCAGGCACACCCCAAAACGGAAATACAGAAATTTGACGGACACCTTCAATAAAAAAAGGCGTGAAATCGGTAAGAAGAAAAACCCCACCCAGAAGATAATTCCATTTAATGGTGCCACTAAAAGCAATTTCTTTCCCAAGTAAATACAGAACATGATGCAGGAAGGTGATGGGAATAAAAATGGCTCCTGCCATTAAAATGCGGAGATTGAGAAGCGCATAAAACTCTGAATCTGATACTTGCCAAGCAAAATACCCAAAACTCCATAAGGCAGTGGCGATTCCAAACAACCCAAAGGTCCAATGCCTGGGATCATAGGGAGCGCGAAAGTAGACAAAGGATGCCAACCCGCTAGCGGCTAATCCATTTAACAATCCGCTGATGGCAAAAAATTCCACGGGTTTCGTGTTATTAACGAAGGAGTATGAACTTAAGGATTCCGCACCAGGAAAGAGGTCATCATGAAATAAAAGGCCGCACCAGCCTTGATGGGTCCAATTTGATTTTAAACCGTAACCTGAATGGCCAAAATGGTCAAGTATTCAGTAATTTTGGCACTGTTAACGTTTGAATATAACAGCAGAAAAACTCAAAGCATTGTTGCTATGGTTTATAGGTTATGATCTGGGACAAAAGCCAAAACATAATATATTGGTCTTTCATGAAAACCGAAAATTCTCTCCTTATCACCGGCTAGCAAGCTTGATATGCTTTTAACCTTTGTTTACCTCATCCTATCTAAGGGCACCCCTAAAAACTCACAGTTTCGGGACCTCCCTTCCCGGGCCTGTTTGAGCGATGGGCGGAAGGCCCTGAACATCATGTGCGTGAGAGGGTGTGGTTCCCTGGAGTCCGTTCACGACCATTCCCCGCTCCCTGTAGAAGGCCCCCTGCAGCCGACTGGTAGCCGTGGGAAACGGCACCCGTTGGACGTTATCGCCAAGATTCTTACGCCCGATTCTGCCTCGAGCTCGGCCCCCTCACTCGTTGGAATGAGTATGCCGCCCATCGCGGGCGCGTGGTGACCGAAGACCTGTTTGACGCAAACGAGCGTCCGCACTCGAGGCCGATTCCGGTCCGATGGCTTCGCCGGCAGAGGTTTGTCCCGATTGCCGTTTTCCTGCATATGGGAGGGGGGATCCGGGGTGTTGATCCAGACGTCGGGCTCTGTGAGCAATGAGCGGAATACGCCCCCCTCGCCTCCTCAGCTTGGCTCCGGGGGCCACCCGCGCTGGGAAGCTCTTGCCCCCCTTCATCGGTCCGGTTTCTTCTCGGCTATGCCATTGCTTCTGAGCTCTTTGACGCCTTTATCCCACAACTGGCGTTGGATTTTCTAAAAAACTATCCAACCCCGACCAGGCTGATCACGCTTGATCCGAGGCAATGAACGCGGTTTGCACGCGAGCAAAGGATTGAACCGGCTAGGACGATCGAATGGTGGGCCCAATTCAAAGCCCCCCAAGTCTCCGTGCCCGAGCATGTCCCCCGGACCAAAGCTCGCTTGGTGAATATGCTGATCGCGCAGGTGTTAGTGGCCTCCCGTTTCATGAGGGACTATCAGACGGAGATTCCACGTTTTTCAAGAACCTCCCAGCGGCTGAGTGAATGCAGACGCTGTCGGGAGGGCTCAGCTGCACCATGATCCCTCGCTTGTGGGCCGAACTGGGGGAGGCCCTGGGTCTCTTTGAACCTCGTGGAGCCAGAAACGAGCCCAATCGAGCCATGTGCAATTAACGGGGTAGAGTGGGAAATGATGTCACGGCAGGCTCTGTGTCGCAGGCAACAAGCACCTCCGGCAAGCGATTTGGTAATTGGCCTTTCAGTCGCTGAGACGCGGTGAATGGGCGAAACTTCATTTTCAACAATGTCGCGCCCGGTCGCAGCAGCACAACCACACACTGCGAGTGTTAAGGGCGAAATGGCTGAAGATCATTTTCCGCATGTGGCAGCACCAGGTGCCATACGACAAACCCTATCATCGGGCAAACATTAATCAGGCAGGACCTAATAGCCACGACATCATAAAAGGACCGAACAACCTCATAGGAGGTCTGTCATGGGATTCACAATAGTAAAGTGTTGTAAGGAAAATTTGAATGGAGGGGATGTACTTTAGGAATTCAAAAGATCATATGAAGAGAGTTCGGTCAAACTTGAAAGTGTGTGTGGATGAGAGGCGGCATTCGAAGAACGATCAATCAAGACAGCATGAAGACCAGCCTGTCGAGCCCCATCGAAATCCTCAATAGGATGATCACCCACATGAAGAGCTTCTTGAGGGACTAACATGTGTTCATCAAGTGCATGACAAAAAATCCTTTGGGCCGGCTTTGCAGCTCCGACCAGGCTGGAAATGGTCACAGAATCAAAAAACGTATCGAGGCCAAGCCCACGGGAAACCTGAAAAAACCTGCTATCAAAATTGGAAATGATTCCAAGTTCAAATCCCTGACGCTTTAGATGACCCAAGACTTCATATGTATCAGGGAATAGTTGCCAATGGGTAGACTGCCCAAACGCCTCAAATACCTCTTCGAAAAAATCATCGAATCCCTCGAACATACCCACCCGATAAAAAACGGCATGTACGACATCAAACCACCATAACCGCTCACATTGTTTAAGTTTTTCCGGCCGCTCCACCGAAAAAACCGGAAGAGGCATCTCTCTCATCGTTTGCTTAAAAGCTACATTCAATGCCTGTTGGGTCTGTTCGGTGTCTGGAACGCCGTATTTTTTGGCATAGGTTAAATACACCTCCCCTACTGATCCCTTCACATCAAATAAGGTCCCTACCGCATCAAAAAAAATGACTTTTATGGGAGATGAACTCATTAGGAGTAAGATGAGTTACCAGAGGATCAAGACTAAAAGATCGGTGGACCGACCTTTGCCTCAAACCAAAGGTTTCATGAAGTTGTTCAATCAGAACAAACGCAAGGAAGGAAATTAGGAAGTGAGGCAATCTTCTATTAAAAATTCAACGACCACCACAAGAAATTAACCTATTATTTCTTTTTGCCTTTTTCGCGCCGTGCAACTTCCAAACCTTTTACCCGTTGTTGATTTTTTCGATGTTTTCTTCGCAAATCACGATCTTTTTGCCGACCACGTGGCATGAGCAATACTCCTGAGTTAATTGAGATTGTTAAGACTCCTGTGCCCCACTTTTACCATAGGCATCATGAGGGGAACAAGAGGTTGTATTTGCAGGGCCATAGAGCCCGTGATAACATCGGACTTTTTTCGCCCATTCAAGATACCATTATGGCATTTTCACAATTAGAAAAAACGTACAATCCCGGTGAAGTCGAGAACCGATGGGGGTCATACTGGATTGAACACCAACTCTTCCAGCCTGACCCAACCAACCCCGCCCTTTCCTTTAGTCTGGTCATTCCCCCGCCAAACGTGACGGGTTCCCTCCATATAGGACATGCACTCAATACGTCTATCCAGGACATTATCGTTCGTTGGCGACGCATGCAGGGATTAAACACCTTATGGATTCCCGGAACAGACCATGCAGGGATTGCGACCCAAAATGTGGTTGAACGGCAACTCGCGCAGGAAGGTCAAACACGAGAACACCTTGGGCGCCCAGCCTTCATCGACCGGGTTTGGAAGTGGAGACATCAATCCGGAGATACCATTATCGAACAACTCAAACAGTTGGGGGCCTCCTGCGATTGGACTCGCCTTCGGTTTACCATGGATGAAGGCCTTTCCCTGGCGGTTCGAGAAGTGTTTGTTCGCCTGTACGAGGAAGGCCTCATTTACCGTGGGGAACGCTTAATTAATTGGTGTCCTCGCTGCCTGACGGCCCTTTCCGACATTGAAGTTGAGCATGAACCAACAAAGGGAAAGCTCTATCACATTCGGTATTCCCTAGCTGACGATTCCACGCAATTTCTCATAGTGGCCACCACCAGACCAGAGACCATTCTGGGAGATACCGCAGTGGCCGTCCACCCTGAAGATCCTCGCTACCAGAAGTACATTGGAACGAAAATTCGGGTCCCTTTGACGACACGAACCATTCCGATTGTGGCTGATCCGATATTAGTTGACCGGGAATTTGGAACTGGGGCCGTAAAAATAACCCCTGCGCATGACTTTAATGACTTTGAAGCAGGCGAACGTCACGGGCTTCCACGCCTGGTTATACTTGACTTCCAAGCTCGTATGAGTCCCATGGGGCTCCAGGAAGCCCAAGCCAATCCCCCGCTTCAAGCGGAGCTCCACTCCAAGTCCGTGCAGGAAGCCCGGGCCATTGTGATAGAAGCCCTCGAAAAACAGGAATTTCTCTCAAGGGTCGAAGATCACGCCATGGCCATTGGCAAATGCTACCGATGCAAAACCGTTGTTGAGCCGTATCTTTCCCCACAATGGTTCGTCAAGATACAACCCTTGGCGACTCCAGCTATCCAAGCAGTTGAAGCGGGTGACATTCGTATTATTCCCGATGAATGGAAAAATAATTACCTGGGCTGGATGCGCCAGATTAAAGATTGGTGTATTTCTCGCCAAATCTGGTGGGGACATCAAATCCCCGCCTGGTATTGTCGAAATTGCAACACAGACCATTTGCCAAAAACCAGCCAAGCTGGGGAAGCACCTGACCAGGAGGTTATTCCTTCCGCCCAGCCCACAAGGAGTTGCTTTATAGCTTCAGATGCTCAACCCATCGTATCAAGAACCCCACCTCAATCATGTCCAACATGTGGAGGGACCAACCTTTTTCAAGATCCTGACGTATTAGATACCTGGTTTTCCTCAGCTCTCTGGCCATTTTCTACCCTCGGATGGCCAGAAAACACGGAAGACCTGAAAACCTTTTATCCAACAGCGACCCTCGTCACGGGATTGGACATCCTGTTTTTTTGGGTTGCCAGAATGATCATGATGGGCCTGAAATTTACAGGAAAAGTCCCATTCCGCGATGTGTACATCCATGCCTTGGTTCGGGACGCTGAGGGCCAGAAGATGAGCAAGTCAAAAGGAAATGTCATTGATCCCCTGACCAAAATGCGCCAATACGGAACGGATGCGCTGAGGTTTACCCTGGCCTCAATGGCCTCACCGGGACGAGACATTAAGCTTGCCGAAGAACGCATCGAAGGATATCGAAATTTTGTCACAAAAATTTGGAATGCGGCGCGATTTATTCATCTCTACGCTGAGGGACCACGTGTATCACTCTCCACAGGACTCCGGCCTTTTCCGGATCGGTGGATTCTCAGCCGACTGAACCATACGATCCATGAAGTAACCAAAGCATTTGAAAACTATCGCTTTGACCAAGCCGCCTCCGCACTCTATCAATTCATATGGCATGAATACTGTGATTGGTTCATAGAACTCGCCAAACCCTGCCTCCAGCAGGGAAATCATCCTGATGCACCCGCCACCCGCCAGACGCTCTTGGAAACATTTAAAATCATCCAACGACTGTTACACCCCGTGATGCCATTTATTACCGAAGAAATCTGGCAATCCCTCCCGCACGAAGGGATATCAATCATGACGCAACCCTTTCCCACCGAAAAACCGGAATGGGCCAATGCTGAAGCCGAACAGGCTTTCTTGTTTCTCCAAGCGTTTGTCAACACGGCGAGAACCGGACAAAACTTCCTGAATATTTCCTCCACTCAAACACCTTTGATCTACGGGGCGAGTACCCAGGCCAATCATACGGCCACGCTGACCTTTCTTGCGCCTTATATTGAGTCAATTCTCCGCTCATCGGTCATCACAGACCAGGGAATTCCTTCTCTCCGCACATTACAATTGCCTTCAGGTTATTTTAGTACCATTGGTATTCCCGTTCCCAGAGAGATTGACCTCCATGAAGTTGTCAAAAAAATCCAGAAACAAATTGGAGAAAAAGAGAAGGAAGTGCAACGCCTTGGCAATCGGTTATCCTCTTCTGAATTCAGGGAAAAGGCAGAGCCTTCCGTAATCCAGGATTCAGAAGACCGTCGTACCAAACTGGTCGATGAGCTGGGAATTCTGAATATGACCGAACAACAACTGGCTTCAATGAAGACCTGATGAGCGCACCTTCTCTTGCCTCGCCTCCTCCCCTTTCCTCAATGCGGCGCGTAATCAGTGCTGCTCTGGAGGAAGACCTTGCCTACGGAGACCTGACCTCGACCCTTCTCATTCCACCAACCTTGTTAGCTCAAGCCGACATTGTCGCAAAAAGCCACATGGTCGTGGCAGGCGTGGCCGTTGCCAAGGAGGTGTTTCAAGCAATCGATTCAACTATCGCATTCACCACGCATTTTGACGATGGAACAAGGGTGCCCCCATCAACCCCTGTCCTCACCCTCAAAGGGAAGGCACAGTCGCTCCTTCAAGGCGAACGTATCGCCCTGAACTTTCTCCAACGGCTTTCGGGGATCAGCACGCTCACCTTTCAATTTTGTGAGGCTGTTCGCGATTATCCGGTCGCAATAGTGGACACAAGGAAAACCACCCCGGGACTTCGAGCCCTAGAAAAATGGGCCGTCCGCCTAGGCGGAGGGAAAAATCATCGCTTCTCCCTTTATGATGGTATGCTCATTAAGGATAATCACTTGATGGTCATGGCATCCCAAGGTATGAACATCACCCAGACTTGTCTATGGGCCAGGCAACATGCCCCGCATGGCCTTCGAATTTGTGTGGAAGTCGAAACGATTGCTCAGGTCCGACAGGCCTTGAAGGGAAAAGCCGATGTCCTTTTATTGGATAACATGACCCCCGATCATGTCAGGCAGGCCATAGACATCATTCAAAAACAGGCCTTGGTGGAAGTATCAGGAGGCATGACCCTGGACAATATTCGAGAAATGGCAGAAGCCGGACCGAACTTTATCTCGATTGGGGCCCTCACACATTCCGCCCCGTCCATGGACCTCTCCTTGGACATGACTCCGCTTCGAACCAAAACCGTTCCTCAAAAACGAAAATACCGAGCCTGACTTTTACTCTAACCCACTGTCGCATCTGTGTTATCCGCCCAAAAACTAGCCCAACTTCTTCCTTTAAAAAAAATTGGCGAGGCCCTTTATATTTTTGACGAGTTAGCTTCAACCAATGCATTTGCCATTGAAAGGGCCAGGGACCAGGCACTGTCTGGAACCGTCGTTCTGGCCGACAGACAAACCTCGGGGCGAGGTCGATTAGACCGGTTATGGTTTTCCCCAGGTAAGTCCAATATTTACGGATCTCTCCTTTTGGTTCCTGAAACAACTATTCAATATTTAGGATGGATTCCCCACATGGCCGGTGTGGCCATTGCCCAGGCACTTGAACAACAGACAGGAATTCGTATCGATCTTAAGTGGCCCAATGACTTATTAATAGGAGGACGTAAACTTGGTGGCGTGTTATGTGATTCCTTTCGGAATGCAGGACACCAGACATGCGTCGTGATCGGATTCGGGATTAACGTTAACCTCTCTCAATCCGAATTCCCCTCAGAACTCCAAACCAGTGCGACTTCCCTTCATATCCACTGCCATTGCCCTCTGGATAGAGAAGCGCTGATCACCAAAGTGATCACATCCTTGGAAGAAAATTGGGAAAACCTGAGGTCCAATGGTCCCCAATCTTTACTTGAAGAATACAACCATTGGTGTATTACCATTGGACACACGATTCAGGTTCAGTTCCCTGATGGAAGCCAACTACAGGGACTGGCCCATTCCATAGGAGAACATGGCCAACTCCGAGTCATCCCCTCCCCTTCCGATCCAAACGAACAATCGTCTAGGATGCGAGATATTCATTCAGGGGAAATCCTTCATCTACGCACAACCGCCCAACAATGACCCATCTCTGAAGGATGGCTCAAGAGAAATGGCAATTTTTTATGCTTTTAGCCATCGACATTGGTAACTCACAAATTGTGTGTGGCATTTTTCAGGGCAGCACGCTGATCTCAAACTGGCGCTTATCCACCGACCATTCCAAGACCCCTGATGAATACAGCATAGTTCTTCGCTCCCTCCTTCAATTTCATAAAATCCTGCCGGAAGCCATTTCAGGCTGTATAGTTACGAGTGTGGTCCCCCCACTCACGCATATTTTTGACATGTTGGCCCAATCCTTACTTGGACAACAACCCCTTATGGTCACGAGCGCATGTCCTCATGGGCTCATCCTTCAATACAGTAATCCCGATGAAATTGGGACAGACCGTCTCGTCAATGCGGCTGCGGCCTTTGCCCGCTATCGACGATATCTGATCATTGTGGACTTTGGGACCGCCACCACATTCTGTATCGTCACCCAACTTGGCGAGTACCTAGGCGGAACCATTGCCCCTGGCTTAAAAAGCGCAGCAGATACCCTTCACACTAAAACAGCAAAGCTTCCCAAAGTTGATCTGGCTATCCCGGCCTCCGTAATTGGCAAAGACACAACCTCCAGTATGCAGGCAGGAATTATGTATGGATATGCTGGTTTGGTTGATGAAATCGTGAGGAGAATACAACATGAAATTGGAGATTCCCCGCTTGTCATTGCAACAGGTGGACTGGCTCAGACGATTGTTCCAATTTCTCAGACTATTCAGGAAGTTAGACCAAACCTTACATTAGAGGGTTTAAAGCTCCTCTATGATCGCATGACTCCTTCCTGTGGATAACTTTTCTCCCTATTTTCTATTGTTTTCTTTATACCAAAAATCATAAGAAATTTAAGAGGATGGGTTGACTTGCCAGAGGAAGTGACTATCTAACTTCGATAAGCAGTTTGAAATGTCTCTCTCTTCATATTGGTCATTCATGACGCAACAAACGGGAAAAGGTAAATCCATGTCTTCCACAGATGAAACAACTGAAGAAGTGACTGCAGAAGAAGTCGGTCCTCAAGAAGATCCAACGGAGGACACAACAGGAAATACTTCGGAAAGTGGCGAAACGCCAGAAGAAGAACTCCAAATCTCCCAAGATAAATTTTTGCGTCTGGCTGCAGAGTTTGAAAACTACAAACGTCGGGCGCAACGGGATCAAAGCGATTCGATTCGATTTGGCAATGAATCATTACTGAAAAATTTGCTTCCTATTATAGACAATCTTGAGCGAGCTATTCAGTGCGCGAAAGATACAGGAACCAGCGGGCCATTACTGGAAGGGGTAGAGCTTACCCACAAACAATTCCTGGAGACCGTGGGTAAAGTTGGCGTTCGACAACTATGTACCACGGGAAATTCATTTGATCCTGCTATTCACCAAGCAGTGACCCAGGTGGAATCCGAAGGCGTGGATCCAAATACTGTCATTGAAGAATTTCAAAAAGGATATTTATTGCACGATCGCATCTTACGCCCGGCTATGGTAAGCGTAGCGAAAGAAAAATCAGAACTGACACAACCATGTTCTACGGAAGAATCTGGTGAAGAGGGAGGAATACAGGTATGAGCAAAATTATTGGGATTGACCTAGGAACAACAAATTCTTGCGTTGCTGTGATGAGTGGGGGAGATCCGACTGTCATCGCCAATTCGGAAGGCGCACGGACCACACCATCGGTCGTGGCCTTGACGGACAAAGACGAACGATTAGTCGGACAGATTGCCAAACGGCAAGCCATTACCAACCCAGAAAACACTATTTATTCGGTAAAGCGCCTTATGGGGAGAAAGCATTCCTCTCCTGAAGTCAAAAATGCAGCAAACCGGCTTTCCTATAAAACAGCGGAAGGTTCTAATGGCGATGCCCACGTCACCATTCGAGGAAAAAGCTATAGTCCAGCAGAAGTTTCAGCCATGATCCTTCAAAAAATGAAGCAAACGGCTGAAGATTATTTAGGGGAAAAGGTGACAGATGCTGTCATAACGGTTCCCGCCTATTTTGATGATAGCCAACGGCAAGCCACCAAGGATGCAGGAAAGATTGCAGGCTTAAATGTCTTGCGCATCATTAATGAACCGACGGCAGCGTCACTCGCCTATGGGCTCGATAAGAAAAAAGATGAACGTATTGCCGTCTACGACCTGGGTGGCGGAACCTTTGACGTTTCAATTCTAGAAATTGGAGAAGGGGTCTTCGAAGTCAAGTCCACTAATGGTGACACCTTTTTGGGCGGAGACGACTTTGATCTTCGTGTGATGGATTGGCTGGTTGAAGAATTCAAAAAAGACCAGGGAATCGATTTACGGAATGATCGAATGGCCCTTCAACGACTGAAAGAAGCGGCCGAACGGGCAAAGATCGAGCTTTCCTCCTCCCAAGAAACCGAAATAAATCTGCCCTTCATTACCGCCGATGCCAGTGGACCAAAACACTTGGTGCTTAAGCTCACCAGATCAAAATACGAGCAACTGGTGAATGATTTAATTGAGCGAACTATGGAACCTTGCAAAAAAGCCCTTGCCGATGCTGATATGACCACCAGCGACATCAATGAAATCGTCCTGGTGGGTGGGATGACTCGGATGCCAAAAGTCATTGAACGAGTCAAGCAATTTTTTGGGAAAGAACCTCATCGTGGAGTGAATCCTGATGAAGTGGTCGCAATCGGTGCAGCAATTCAAGGTGGAGTACTGAAAGGCGACGTCAAAGATGTCCTGTTGTTAGATGTCACACCACTTTCGCTCGGCATTGAAACACTAGGCGGAATCTTCACGAAACTCATCGAACGCAATACCACGATACCCACCAAAAAAAGCCAAATTTTTTCCACCGCAGCCGACAACCAAACTGCCGTGACCATCAGAGTCTTCCAAGGTGAGCGGGAGATGGCCAATGACAATAAGCTATTGGGACAGTTTGATTTAGTGGGGCTTCCTATGGCTCCAAGAGGCGTTCCCCAAGTTGAAGTCACCTTTGACATTGACGCAAATGGAATTGTGCATGTCTCAGCCAAAGATATGGCGACACAGAAAGAACAATCAATCAAGATCACGGCTTCGAGTGGATTAAGTAAGGAAGAAGTTGAGCGTCTCGTTAAGGAAGCTCAAAGTCATACCGAAGAGGACAAAAAGAAGCGAGAATTGGTTGAAGTCAAGAACCAGGCCGATACTCTTATTTATAGTACCGAAAAGAATTTAAGCGAACATGGAGACAAGATTGAGGAATCGGAAAAGTCTAATATCACCGGGGCAGTGGATGCACTCCGTAAAGCCATGGAGGAGACCGACCTGGAAGCGATAAAAACCGCCATGCAAAACCTCACCACAGCTTCGCATAAATTAGCTGAAGAAATGTACAAGAAAGCCTCTACTGACGCCTCCTCAGGTGGGACCGGACCGGAGGACGGCCCTGGACCATCCGGTGGCGAAAGTCCCGGCAATGAGGAAAAAGTTGTGGATGCCGAATTTGAAGAAGTTGATAAAGGCAAGAATTAAAAATTCTTCAAGCAGACTGATGTGCATGCTTAAACATTACGGCCAAATTTTTCCATCCTTTGGACAACACTGATGGCACAGACCGGAAAACGAGATTATTACGAAATTCTCGGGGTGGACCGCAATGCCTCGGAAGAAGAAATCAAAAAAGGCTTTAGAAAGCTGGCCAGGCAACATCACCCAGATTTGCATGCCGACCCCAATCACAAAAAAACAGCGGAAGAAAAGTTCAAAGAAGCCGGAGAGGCTTATGAAGTGCTCAGCGATCCAGATCGCCGAAAAAAATACGACATGTTCGGACATGCAGCCGCCGGGCAAGGAGGTGGAGCTGACGGGTTCGGGTTTGGTGGAGGCGGCTTCGGAGATGTGTTTGGCGATATTTTTGAAGATTTCTTTGGTGGTGGTAGAGGACAAAATCGAGCCGAACAAGGCAATGATCTTCAATATAATCTAGAAATCTCCTTTGAAGAGGCCATCAATGGCAAGGAAGCCAAACTCAAAATTCCTCGTTGGGAAGTCTGTGAAACCTGCCATGGAACCGGTGCGAAATCCGATCAGGCCGTCAAACCCTGTTCTGCATGCCGTGGAGCTGGACAAATTCGTCTGCAACAGGGGTTTTTCACCATCAATCGAACCTGTGGGCAATGCCAAGGATCAGGACAAGTCATTGCGGACCCATGCAAAACCTGTAGAGGGCAAAGACGCGTTCACAAGGAACAGCTCTTGGCGGTGACCATTCCAGCTGGGGTCGAAACCGGCATGAGACTTCGCCTTTCCCACGAAGGGGAGCATGGGATGAATGGCGGACCCCCCGGTGACTTGTATGTGGCACTTAGTGTTCGGCCCCATCCACACTTTCAACGAAAAGGCCAAGAGATCCTTTATGACTTACGCTTGGATTTCGTCACAGCGACTCTTGGAGGAAAAGTTGAAGTCCCAACATTAAATGGAACCACCATGGTGAAGATCCCCGGAGGAACCCAACATGATCAAATTCTCCGCCTCAAAGGATTGGGGGCCCCTGGGCTTAAATCCCAATCTCGTGGTGATCAACTGATTCGGACTAAAATAGAAATTCCTACTAAACTGACTCCAAAGCAACACGAACTCCTTACCGCGTATGCGGAGGAGTGCGGAATTTCTACGGACACACAAGGAGAAGGCCTGTTCGATAAAGTCAAGAATATGTTCGATTAACCTTCCTCTCATCTTTTCTCCCCATTACGTCTAGAACATATGCCAGTTTATTTCATCCATTCAACCCAGGTTGAGGATGAAAGGGTCATAATTGGCAACCCTTTATTCACCCATCTGTCAAAAAGTTTACGAACGAGACCAGGAGACCGGCTGATTCTCAATGATGATCGAGGTCGACGGTACCAGACAACAATCCATCAGATAACCAAACAGGCTATTTACGCCAATGTTCTAAGCATTCAAGAATCCTCACCCTCTTCCACTCCCCCCATTACCTTGGCACAAGCTCTTTTAAAAGGAGAGAAAATGGCCTGGGTTATCCAAAAAGCAACGGAACTCGGAGTCCATGCGCTTGCGCCACTCGTGACAGAGAGGATCATTCCTCGAGTGTCTCCAGTACACGCACCCAAGTTCCAGGAAAGATGGGAACGCATTGCTTTGGAAGCAGCGCAACAAAGTGAGCGATGGAACGTGCCGACGATACTTCCCATTCAGACATTTCAGGAATTTTTACAGCGGGAAAATGGAGGGATACTAATCATGTTAGCTGAGCGGTGGGAGGACATTTCGCTATCAAAAATACTCTTACCACCGGAAATTCAAGGCGGAATCACCCTGTTCATCGGCCCGGAAGGCGGTTGGACGAAAGAAGAACGACAAGCGGCTCAATCTCTAAATGTAGTTTTTGCCACCTTAGGTAAGGGAATTTTGCGAGCAGAAACTGCCAGCCTGGCTTCATTGGCCATTCTCCAGGCCAGACTCAATTATCTTTGATGCCCGCGCCGGACAAGTCCACAATTAGGGTCGTGGTGACGCGGTTTCAAAATGAATTATTGTCCCATGGTCTCCCACGGCAAAACCATGAGAAAGATCAGGAAATGATTGAGCATATAGGGTTTCAGAGTTTAGTGGCTCAATTTCCTGCCAGGTAAATCCAGCGTCTTGAGTCTCCAAGATTGTCCCACGCTCACCAACAATTCGACCAACCAGTGAATTCAAAAACTGTATATTGACCAAATCAGCGGGCTTAATGCATGGACTTCCACAGGGTCGAGTGTGATCCACCCATACCTCCCCACCATTCAACGTTTGGAAGATGGCTCCCTGCGTCCCAACAGCCCATCCCGACACATTATCCGTAAACACAATATCAAAGAATGTTGCGGGATTATTGGTGGATTGGAGCCCCCAACTCTTTCCCCCATCAGTAGTGGCCAATATGACACCAAGAGCACCCACGGCCCACCCCCGTTTTTCATTCAGAAAATGGACGCCGAAGAGATCTGCCGTCGTACCACTGACTTGATCGGCCCAGCTCTCTCCCCCGTCTTCCGTGTGCAGAATTACCCCACGGGAACCAACCACCCACCCATGATCGGTTGTGAGAAAATCAGCCGCGTAAAGAGTTCCATTTGTCCCACTATCTTGTGGAATCCACTGTTTTCCACCGTCGACAGTATGCAACACTGTTCCGTTTTGTCCAAGAATCCATCCGTGCATCGCATCCGCAAAGGTCACCGCAGTCAATAAGGCGTTAGTCCGGCGTGGGTTCGACTTCCATGAGGCTCCGCCATCATCGGTATGGAGTACGGTCCCACCTGCTCCAACAACCCATCCCTTACTAGCGGTCAGGAAATGCACACCAAGATACGTCACCTTGGTAGGACTTGATTGCAGGGAAAGAGCAGAGGGAGGCGATTGAGGAAAGGCTGGCTGAAGATTTACAAAAAAGCCTAAACTTGCAAAAACTCCCAACGCACACAGGCTTTTCACCTTTTGATTCCACGCATGGCAAGTTTTCATAAAATCATTGTTCCAAATCCAAATTATGCCATTAGTCATTACTGCGTTCGCCATTTTTTTCATTCCAATAACCCTTGTTAGGAAGGCCTCTTTGCAAAATCGTAAATGGCCCCGCAACGATCGAAATATACTTTTTAGGTGTACAACATTCTCCGGAATCCAGCATATCCCATGACCCCCGTTTAAGAATCAGTTCTCCTTTGCTCAGATCAGCCTCAAAACCTTTTGGATTTCCAAAACCATAGGACGGACGGCGAGGGACACGGATCGTGATCTCGGTATCGGTCCAAGTCTCGATGTGCGTGGCAACTCCATTCACCAATACCTCACTACGAGACACATCTTGCCCTAGCTCGTAGATTTTCCAGTCATGAGCATACTGGTTGAGCGATAAGCGAGTCGCTTCTGAAATTTTAAGGAATTCACCGAATCCTTTGCCCGTAATAGTCACGACCTCATCCAAACCGGCCTCTTTCGGAGAGTAGGAATGAATTTCCGGCTGAACAACGGTAAAAGTTCCGGCTTTTAGCGTCACAATCTCTTGTTGTTCGCAACAGGTGCCATCAGTTTTAGGGATGGCTCCTCCGCGCTTTACAATCACCGGTCCACTTTTCGCGCTGTAGGGCACCCAGACATCGATTTGGTCATCAAGCCATCGGTGAATGACAGCAGGCACTCCCCCAATTTCCACCCCATTGCCCCCGGAAAGGAAATCAAAGGCATAGGCAGTGCTGCCGGCTTCTGAATATAATCCAAAATTTTTTCCCTTTATCGTCACAAGCGTCCCAATTGGTCCTTGAGCAGGATTCATCCCTGATACCTGACTCTCCAATACGGTAAAAGTTCCAATCTCTCGCTCCTTTCCTTCCCGTTGAAGCATCAGGAAACCTGATTGAGCATTTAACGGCACATGAGCCACGATGGTTCGATCAGACCATTGCGCAATGATCGCAGGCTTTCCCCCAAAAAATATTCGTCCATCTTCAGGGCGGCTTTCCCCAAATCCCTGACCGGACAATACGACCTTACTCCCGATCGGACCCTCAGTAGGATCAAAGGCAATAGGAGGAATCACCGTCAAATGGACGGCATTACTGACCGCATACTCGACAGGAGCACAGCACGAACCATCCGGTAATGGGTCGCTTGAGGCCAAACGCACTTCTACATCTCCAGTCTTAGCATTGGCCGGAATGAGAACTTCAATTTTGGTAGGACGCCACCGTCGAACCTCTGCGCGAATCCCATTGATTATCACTTGATTGACCCCGAACATGGTATTGGGATCACGAGATCCGGCAGTGTTGCCGAAGTGTTCACCAACAATCGTGAGCAAGGAACCCGCTTCGGCTTGTGAAGGATTCAAGCTGGAAATACGAACATCGGTGACGGAAAAAATTCCGGCTTCCCGTTTCGCTGAACCGTTTATAACCATCACCGGGCCGGAACGAGCCTGCAAAGGAACCTTGACCAGAATAAAATCAGGTTCCCAGGATTGAATGAGCGCCGAGACACCCTGAAATTCTACTCGGTTAGCCTGAGTATTTCGGAATTCTCCAAATCCTTCCCCACTAATCGTCACTGTTGTGCCGGGAGGACCATCGGAAGGGAACATTTCAGCATGGGCTATGGATGAAAAAAGAAGAAAACCTAAAGCGACGCTCATGAGACTTCGAACTCGTTTCATAAGTACCAGACCTTGCTTAGAGATTCTAAAAATAAATTAGGTATGAACAATGGACTTCTTCATTCAAATCGAACCGGGAAGAGAAGCCAACCCAACTTCGTGGCTACCAACACAGGGGATGGAACCAAGTCAGAGCGGTTGCCCAAAAGACTATATCAAGCGATCTTTTCAGGCGTCAATTTTGTAGAACCGCTCAGGGAGAAAGATCAACATTCACACTTATATCATAAGATTTTTATGAAAATTCTTCGTTCGCCAGGCCCATCAGAGACCAAATGGGTAAGGGAAAAAGTCTCACACCACATTTAAATTTTTTCTACCATTTCAAAATGAATTTTCAGATAGGACAACCGCAAAGGAGGAAAACCTAACTAAACAATTTCAAAAAGCGAGCCAAAGCAAAGGGTGAAATTTCAAATGAGGTTGCTACAGGATCAGGAGGGGTGATTCCTGACGAAAAGCATAGGCGGGCTTTGAACTTGTTAAAAGATGAATACGTTTTAAGGACCGGCTTTTGGGGGAAACACTTGAACGATCAATTCAAGTTCAATTGGAGCATGAAGAGGTAATTCGAAAGCCCCAAGGGCCAATCTGGCATGACGCCCGGTATCTCCAAACAGTTTGACTAACAAATCCGAAGCCCCATTAATCACCGTAGGCTGATCTACAAAACCTTCAACAGACGCCACATGCCCCGTGAGACGAACCACCTGATTGAGACACGAAAAATCTCCCATCATCTCCTGGAGAATGGCCAAGCCATTTAGCATGGCTAATTGAGCGGCGGCAGCCCCTTCCTTGACCGTCAATTCCCGCCCTAGTTTTCCAGGTTGTTCAATTTTCCCGTCACGGAAAGGCAGCACACCACTCACAAAGATTAAATCTCCTGCCTGACGAGCCGGGACATATGACCCGACAGGACAAGGGGCTTCTGGAAGCGTTAATCCTAGTCGGCTCAATGTTTCATGAATACCCATAAAATGACACAATCCCCCACTTACGATGCACGCTTACCGATCAATCGTCGTTGATAGATATCCACCGCTTTATTATGGTCCGCTAACGTGACAGAAAATTGATGACTCCCATCGTTCCTTGACACAAAATACACAAAATCAGTCTGAGTCGGATAGAGCGCCGCATGAATGGCCGCCAAACCCGGATTGGCAATGGGTCCAGGAGGAAGGCCGCGTACCCTGTAGGTGTTGTAGGGACTATCGACCGACAAATCGGTCTTCCGAATATTTCCATCAAATGATTCGAGAGCGTAGATAACGGTGGGATCGCTCTGTAAAGGAATACCTAGCCGGAGGCGATTATGAAATACCCCGGAAACCAATGGTCGTTCGGCTGCCAGCCCCGTTTCCTTTTCCACCACGGAGGCTAGTGTCAACACCTCCTGAAGGGTCATCCCCATGGCCGTTGTCCGAGCTTTGAGTTCTGGAGTCAGAACATCATGAAACCGGTTCACAAATGTTCGAATGATCGTCTCTGGTGGAGTAAAGCGAGAAAAATGATAGGTATCAGGAAAGAGATAGCCCTCCAGGGTTGGCGCATGAACATTCAGACTTTGAATAAATACCGGGTCACGACTTAATCGAAAAATATCCTGCTTCAAAGCAAGACGTTTGTAATCAAGGATGTCCGCAATTTGTGCCACGGTAAACCCTTCGGGAATAGTGATGGCATATTGATACACTTTACCTTTCACAAGCTTATTCAGTAATTCAGTTGGTTGCATTCCCGCATCCAGTTCATATTCGCCAGGAATAATATTTCGATCAACCCGTTGCACTCGCCCCAAAAAAGTGAAAAACCATCCTGATTTAATAAGGTGATGTTGATCGAGAATGTCGGAAACCTGTGTAAATGGAGTACCCGGTGGGATTTCGACGAGAACTGGCTGAGCTGGTCCACCAACGGGTTGATTCAGCCACATAAAACCAACCATGACCAGAACTACACCCGATAAGAGGCTTATTATTCTCCGGCGAACAAGGATCACGTCACGACGCCCTCTTTCCTACTGCTCCGGTCGGTTCATGAGGGGGGGACATTTCAAGCACACCATTTTGCTGAAGGAGTTTACTCCTCCGTCAAGGCACCTATCTGTGAGGCAACATAGTCATAGACGCTCTGCAACGCCGCATCCAACTGTTCGGGTTGATTTCCACCCGCCTGAGCCATATCCGGTCGGCCGCCACCAGAACCTCCAACGAGTTGAGCCACATGTTGAGCCACTTTCCCCGCAGGAATTTTGTGAGTCTGGTCTTTGCCCACAATGACCAACAACGAAACCTTTCCCTCTTTAACCGATCCCAGAACCAAAAGACCAGAAGGCACTTTGTGGCGGAGCTTATCGGAAAAGATTCGCAATTCCTGAATAGTCAGGCCATCAATCCGCTGGATAAGGATCGGCATCCCACCGATATTCCGAATTAAGGTTTCCTGACCAGCACCTTGCTGATCAAGCAATTTTTGTTTCGTGCGCTCTAGTTCCCGCTCAGTTTCACGAAGAGTTCCAAAGAGTTTCTTGGCTTTTTCAACGACCTCATTTGGACCGGCTTTCAACACAGCGCCCAATTCTCTCCATTCGGCTTCCTGATGCTGAGTCTGAAGCACCGCTCCTTCCCCTGTGAGTGCCTCTATGCGCCGGACGCCTGCCGCAATTCCTCCTTCGGACAGGATGCGAAACAGGCCGACATCTCCGGTTCGAACGCAATGCGTTCCCCCGCATAATTCCTGACTAAAAGACCCCATTTCTACGACCCGAACCCGCTCACCATACTTATCACCAAAGAAAGCCAGCGCTCCACGACTCAGAGCATCCTGAATTCCCATTTCTTCAACCATAACAGGCAGGTTTTGACGGATTTGTTCGTTCACCAGTCCTTCGATTTCTTCAATATTTCTGGGAGTCAATCCTTTAAAATGCGAAAAATCAAACCGCAATCGATTTGGGGCTACCAAAGACCCATGTTGCTTCACATGGGGACCTAAAATTTCCCGCAAGGCAGCATGAAGAAGATGAGTCGCCGTATGGTTTCTCGCCGCATTCTGCCTCAATTGACCCTGTACCGTCGCGATGAGAACATCGCCAACATGGACAGATCCTTCGATGACACGGCCCTTATGGAGATACCACCCCTTCGCCAGCTTAGTGGTATCCTCAACGGCGATTCTTGCCGACGGACCCACCAACGCGCCTTGATCCCCGACCTGTCCACCCCCTTCAGGATAAAATGGAGTCGCATCCAAGATACACTCCACCGTCTCACCTTGCTTAGCCTCCTTGATGACATGCTCATCCTGCACCAGAGCAAGGAGCCTCCCCCTGCCTTCCTGTTGGGCATAACCCACAAATTGCGTTAAAGGAAACTGTTCAAGAGCACTCACCAATGCGCTTCGAGAGTCCCCCTGGCTAAACCTCGCAGTTTTCCTGGCTCGATCACGTTGCGCCTCTAGTGCCTGTTGATAACCGTCATGGTCGATGGCTAGCCCTTCTTCCCGGGCAGCATCTTCCACCAAATCAAGCGGGAACCCGTACGTATCATACAACTTAAAGACCGCTTCCCCATCTAAGATTTGGCTCCCCTTTTGCTTCGCCTCCGTCAGGATTTGATTAAGAAGAGGCAATGCCTGTTCTAACGTTCCAATAAAGCGCGCTTCCTCACCCTGGACAATCTCGCAAACCGTATCTTTCATTGAACGAAGGTCCGGATAGACCGAATCCATGCGATCAACCACGGAAGGCACAAGGTCATATAAAAATTCCCGCTCCATGCCCAATAATCGACCATGCCGGGAGGCTCGACGCATGATCCGTCGCAAAACATAGCCACGCCCCTCATTCGACGGCAACACGCCATCAGTGATTAAAAATGTCATCGCCCGCAGATGGTCCGCAATGACTCGCATCGACCGATCAGCCGACAAGGAAGCACCATACTCCTGGCTAGTGGCTTTCCCTATTCTTTCCAAAATAGGAAGAAACACGTCGCTATCATAATTTGAGGATACTCCTTGAGTCACAGCAGCTAACCGCTCCAACCCCATCCCCGTATCAATGCTGGGCTTCGGGAGAGGATGAAGAGTACCAGCCAGATCCCGATCAAATTGCATAAACACCAAATTCCAAATTTCGAGATATCGGTCGCAGTCACACCCAACGGCGCATGTCGGTCGACCACAACCGAATGCCTCTCCCTGATCAATGAGGATTTCGCTACAAGGACCACAGGGACCCGTCTCCCCCATTTGCCAAAAATTATCCTTTTCACCCAGACGAACAAGACGACTCTCTGAGATGCCCATTCGTGTGTGCCAAAGGTCATAGGCCTCCTGATCATCACGAAACACCGTCACCCACATTCGGTCCGCCGGCAATCCGGCAATCTGAGTGAGAAACTCCCACCCAAACGCAATCGCCTCTTCTTTAAAATAATCTCCAAAGGAAAAATTGCCCAGCATTTCAAAAAAGGTGTGATGGCGGCGGGTAAATCCCACATTTTCCAAATCATTGTGCTTACCCCCGGCCCGCATACATTTTTGAATGGAGACGGCCCGGCTATACGGTCGAGATTCCTCGCCCAAGAACACGCCTTTAAATTGATTCATGCCCGCATTAGTAAACAAGAGAGTAGGATCTGCTTGTGGAATCAGCGGCCCGCTGGGAACCACGGTGTGCCCACGGGTCGAAAAATAGCTGACAAACGCCTGTCGAAGTTCAAGTGATGTTGCAATCATATCATTGGGTTTCGGTCAAGATGAATGTGCCACTCGGCCAGATCAGTCACGATCCCCTGTTGATTTTTTTCCACTAGAACTGGCAGGGGGAGATGATTCCTCTTTTTGTTGAGCCTCCACGGAGAGGCCATAGCTGTTTCGTAATTGCGTGTCGATATCCTTGGCAATATCCGGATTACTTTTCAAAAATGTTTTGACCGCCTCCCGGCCCTGCCCCAACCGTTCCTCCTTATACGAATACCAGGCTCCGGCTTTATCCACGATTCGACGCTCAACGCCTAAATCCACTAATTCCCCAACTTTAGAGATACCTTCCGCAAACATGACATCAAATTCGGCTTGCTTGAAGGGTGGGGCCATTTTATTTTTAACCACTTTCACTCGTACCCGACTCCCCATCACATCCTGACCATCTTTAATCGATTCAATCCGGCGAATATCCAACCGCACTGAAGAATAAAACTTCAACGCGTTGCCGCCGGTCGTGGTCTCAGGGCTACCAAACATCACCCCAATTTTCATACGAATCTGATTGATAAACACTACCGACGCTTGAGATTTTGAAATGGCCCCGGTTAATTTTCTCAAGGCCTGTGACATCAATCTCGCCTGAAGCCCCATATGGGAATCGCCCATCTCCCCTTCAATTTCGGCACGAGGAACCAGGGCTGCAACTGAATCCACGACAATGATATCTAACGCTCCGCTTCGAACCAACGTTTCGGTGATTTCCAAAGCCTGCTCACCCGTATCCGGCTGGGCCACCAGCAGATCATCCGTCTGCACACCCAGCTTTCTGGCATAGGAAATATCCAACGCATGCTCAGCATCAACAAAGGCGGCCGCCCCTCCGGCCTTCTGAGCTTCGGCAATCGCATGCAAGCACAGCGTGGTTTTCCCGGACGATTCCGGCCCGAACACCTCAATGACGCGACCTCGTGGCAACCCACCGATTCCCAGCGCCATATCAAGCCCAAGAGACCCTGTAGAAATAACAGGAATATCATGAGGAACGTTGTCCGTCCCTAGCTTCATGATCGCCCCTTTGCCAAATTGCTTTTCAATTTGGGTCAGAGCTAAATCCAATGCTCGTTTTTTTCCGTCTTTTTGTGTTTCTTTTTGAGGAGTTACGCGTTCTGCCATTAGGTGTCCTTTTGTTCAATATCCCTGGTCGTGCAAAGTGGCGGCTATCTTACCCCACCCTCTCTAACAGGTAAATGGCTATCTTAACTTGAGAAATTTGATACTGCCTCATTTAATGGCACCGCCCACAGAGGAATATATTCCACACCGATCGTGGTCACATTACTGCGAAAAAGAGTGATCCGGGCAACAGGTAATATCCCAAGATTCTGAGGTTGTTCCAACAAGCCCGAATGAGTCAGTACCTTACCCACCTGAGAATTGTCATGTTTAATCCTGGCCAGGGTCAAATGAGGAACATAGGGCTTCTCCTCGGAGGGAAAGTCTAACGGGTCCAACGCGCCCTCGACCCCGGAAACAAGATTAAGCAAGGCAGGAATGTCTCCCGTGCATCCAATCCACAATATCCGTGGACGTCGAACGTGTGGAAAAACCCCCAGGCCCTGAATCTCTAATGTGAAAGGCGGCTGACTTTTTCCGATGGGCTCAAGAGCGGTCAAAACCTGGTCCACCATGCTAGCGTCAACATTACCAAGAAATTTCAGGGTGAGATGAATCGATTCAGGGCGAACCCAATTGACATGGGGCAAGAAGTTCTGAAGCTGTTGTTGAAACTCACTCACTTTCCGGCACAGGTCCAAGGAGAGTTCCACCGCAAGAAAAACTCTCAGACTATTCCGGTTAGAATGAAGCTTCATTAGCATATCGACGAATTAAATCCAAAACAGCCTGAGATGTCTTCAGTGTAATTTCCGCGCGGTCCCCATGAAACTGCCAACGATACCACCGCGGACCTTGCGGACCATCAATCGCGCCATATACCAGACCCACTGGTTTGTCTAGGCTACCTCCATCAGGACCGGCAATTCCTGTGACCCCCACCCCTACATTGACTCGGCTTCGCCTTCGTATTCCTTTGGCCATAGCCAAGGCTACCTGCGAGCTCACCGCCCCATACCGCCGAAGGGTCGATGCAGGAACCCCCACAAGTTCTTGTTTCGCTTCATTACTGTAGGACACGACTCCCCTATCCACATACAGCGAACTTCCAGGTACGCCGGTTAGGCGATGAGCTACTAACCCTCCGGTACAGGATTCGGCGACCGCAACCGTCCAGGAAAGACCTCGCAGAGCTTCTCCGACGATTTCCTCCATGGTGCGTTCACCTTCCGCAAAGAGCCATGGTCCTATACATTCACGTACCTGACGGACTAGGTCAGCCCATTCCGGAAAGAAGGGGGACCTTTCCTTCGCAAAAGATTGGGAGTCGCTGACCATCCAACAACTCACCGTCACCGTCACTCCCCTGGGCGAGGCCAGGAGGCCAAATTGGATAGGTCCATCTTCCCTCAAAACAGCACTCAATGCCTTTTGGACATCGGTTTCCGGTAATCCAAAGGTATGAAAGGTATGCAACCAATAGTGTCTTTTGCTCTTAAAAATCTTCCTGAGTATCGGTTGAACCTGATCAATCATCATAACTTTGGCTTCGCGAGGAACACCTGGTAACACCACAATGACCGTTTGCCCCTGGCGCATTAAAAAACCTGATGCCGTGCCCACGGTATTGGCCAACATCGTGGCTCCGGAAGGAAGAAACGCCTGTTTGGCCAATATTGGCGTGACCGGTCTTCCAAATCGTCGATAGCACGCTTTGAGATTGTCATACGCTCTTTTGCGTTTAATCAATGGACATCGAAAGGTTTCGGCTACAGCCTCTCGGGTACAATCATCGAGTGTTGAACCGAGTCCACCGGTCAAGACAATTACATGAGCGCGCTTCAGTGCCCCACGAAGGGCTTCTTGAATCTCACCTTTCTGATCACCAACAGAGATCTTTTTCCGAACCTCAATCCCACATTCCGCGAGAAGATGTCCAACAAATACCGAATTACTATCGATTCGCCCGCCCAGAAGCAATTCCGAGCCCACGGCAATGATTTCGGCATGAAAAAGCTTCATGTTCAAGGGATTCAGTCAGATGGCATCAATCGGTTGTTTATTTATCCAATGACCCTCAAGGAATGTCAGCAAAATCTAGATCAAAGGTCACTTCGCCTCCCGCTCCAGGAAAAACCTTGATAGTGGTATGAGCCAGGGCATCAAAAGCATCATAGTTAAAGGACGCCACAATCTTTGCACGAAATATGGGAAGTTCTTGGCTTTGGCTGATCTGGGAAGCTCTGGCATCAAACCGAATATGATCAGGCTTGATCAACCGATTTTCTTGTTTGAGCAAAAGATAGCTGTTATTGGCAAACGTCGGTGAATCCCCGAAAATTGCCACCACGACTTGCAAGGCTTTTTCGTCCAGGACTCGTTGAATATCCTCTGAGCCGGGATTTTCTCCTCGAAGAGCAAAATGACAGGACAACACCGCAATTCCATTTAATTTTGTCATAAGAAATCCCTGGGCCTGAGGAACATCAGAAGAAGACCCACCGAAATGCCGATACAATATATTGGGTGGAGTTCGACTACTTGCTCCCTCTTGACCAATATGAACGGCTTCAAGAATTTGGGATTGCGAGGGATCTGAAACAATGCCCCACACCGGAGAGGAAGCTAAAATGACCAATCCCACCTCAAAAAGCATCAAAAAACCGGCACATCTTATCGATCTACCCATAGTCCCCACAGGTTTGAGGAATAGTTGAAATAACAAGATTGGCATCAATAACCATGAACTACAAATGTTGCTCCCTTCGGACTAAGGCCCTACTCCGCACTCCTCCGTGTCCAAAAGGATCTTAACAGGCATCACGCAACGTGCGCATTGACAATATTGCGGTAGCGATGTTAAGACCTATTTTTTTAAGTGATTAAAAAAACACGTGTTTTCATTTCAGGGGAGGTATGAATATGGCCGGTGCCGAAGAGGCTGCCAAACAACAATTTGTCAATTTTGCTTTCTATAAAGTCGACCCTTTATGGAGACGTCTTCCCAAAGAGGTGCGGGACCAGGGCAAACAAGAATTTGTCCGCGCAGCGGAAGAATATACTGGTAAAGTCATTGTCGTGCCTTACACCACAACAGGCATTCGAGGCGATTGCGACTTTCTGTTGTGGCGAATTAGCTATGACCTGGAAATGTTTCAAGAAATGAGTTCAAAACTCTTGGCTACAGGATTGGGGCAATACCTTACTACCCCGTATTCCTATCTTTCCATGACGAAACGATCCATATACGTAGACCATCATGTGCATGAGGGCCAGGAAAGTCGAAGATTGAAAATTTCTCCCGGCCGTGCGAAATATATCTTTGTGTATCCATTTGAAAAAACCAGAGAGTGGTATCTGCTCACCAAAGCTGCCCGCCAAGGCATGATGGATGAACATATTGCTATTGGGCACAAGTACCCCTCGGTCAAACTCAATACCACCTATTCGTTTGGTTTGGATGACCAGGAATTTGTGGTGGCCTTTGAAACCGACTCTCCCCAGGACTTTCTGGACCTCGTCATGGAATTACGCTCTACCGAAGGCAGCCGTTACGTCAAACGTGACATCCCAATTTTCACTTGTATAATGAAAAGTCTTAAAGAAGTTGTCGAAACCGTGGGCGGGTAACCTATCTCAATCAATCTCGAACCGCATGTTCGAACAGCCACTCGGCACTACCCCAGGATAACTCTTTCAAACAGGTACCCTTACCGAAGGGTACCTGTAAATGCTTCCCAATATACGTCCCCTAATCTGATGACGTAAATTATCACTGCTAGACAGAAAAACAGGAGGACGGAGCATTCGGTCATTTGATGGTTCATGACAAACACCGTTTGCTAGGGAATTTCTACTACACGCAACCTGGTTTTTTCACCTATCTTATCCTCTTACCTGCGACATCCAACAATTTAAAAGTTTCTTGGATTTTAGAAATTATTGGTTAGGCCCACGACCCCATTTTGACAGGTCTCAAAGCGGTGTGTTATCAAGAAAACCAAAGCCTAATTTTCATTTTTGGAGAGTCAGAATGGAAGGGGAAAAAGATGTTCTTTTCGTGCGCCGAGACAAAGATGGCGCAGTGACCTTATTTATTGACGAAGATTGGGCGGCAGAACGGGGGGTTGATCCATCGCAATTGGTCAAAATTGAAATCCCCAGAGAACTCTATGCCAACGGAACGGTACAGCAACTAAGGGAATACGCAGCCACATGTCTCGAATCTCTTGATAATGGCACTCCATAAAACTTTTAAGGTGAAAAATCCGAACTCTTGCACTTGAGTTCATTAATGCTTATGCCTACAACTCTACGTTTTGAACATATCGAGTCAGCCATTCAGACACTTTCAACTCAAGGCCGCACCATGCTGCAACTTCTTTTGTTGCAGTACCTGGACCTGAGTCCTGAATCCATCGCCTATATGGTCAACGATCAACCCGATTCCCGCTTTCAGGCAGGCAACCAGCCAAAAGGGAACCCGCTCTCCCTGGAAGCCGAACGAAATATCACATCACGTGCGAACCAGTACAGGGATTACTACCGGCAAAAACGTGAGCGCCCAGGAATGCACATAGAATTCCTGACTCAAGAATTAAAAATCCTTGATAAAACCATTCAGATTGCAGAGCGGTTACTCACATCAGAATTTGGATTGACTCAGAATGGCTTGCAGGATGCTAAAACCCAAGCACCCTCGATCCTACTTCGCCAGGAACTCCGAAAATTAGATCGTGGATGGGATAATCAGGAACTGTCCACAAAGGAGTATCAGGCACAACGACTGGTCCTGGAATACCAGTCTTTATTGCGACGACGTGGGATATTCAGACGTCGCCTGAAATTTGCTCAAAATGATTTCATCGTTTCAGGAAATTCCCCATTGCAGGATCACGAAATTGCCCATATATGGGGAATTCCGTTAGGGAGTCTCGTTGCCAGAAAGGTCAAAGCCCTTCAACAGTTTCTGACTGAATTACAAAAGCATCAGGACAAACACTCAGCGCCGGATGAGCCGTTGCAACCCATAAACCTATGGAAAGAAGCCCTTGACTTCTTGTCCCAGCGTCCCTTTGAAAAGTCAATGGTTGAATACGATGGCTTGGGAAAAACAGAGGAAGCGTTGCTTGATCAATTGCGAGCATTTGTCGAGGGAAGTATGTCAGAGCCTGAAGAATCCAAGTTTTGGACAAGTATTACCAAAGTAAATGATACGGAATTTTCCGGAACATGGCTTTCCCAAGCCCGTTCCATTTTAGCTTTCCAACGATTAAACGCTCTGCTCAATGATATGGATTTTTCAGATGAAGGATTGGAAGAAAGCTTACGTGTTAAAATTTACCCCCAACTCCCTGATGATCAACTGGCCCCCGAATCCGATGATAAACCTATTGAGCTTAGTGAAAAGGGTGTCGGTGTCTTGAATTATTTTGCAGGAGAACAGGACGATAAACGAAGGGGATAATTCTGGCCTTCAAGCCTTTCCCCGTATCCTTTCCCGCTAGGTACCGTCCCCCGCCCCTAAAGTCGCTTTCATAACATCATTGGCCCATTCGGTACTGAGAAAATACTCATGGCGTATTACGTGGGGCTCAAATCGACTATCCTCAATCTGATCCCAATCTCCTCGTTCGTAAGACATCACGCAGGTTAAAATTTCTCCAAAGCATCCCTGCCGTTCGGTCAGAGCAAGCAGAACTTCAGACGCAAGAGGAAGACCTGCAAGAAGTTGTTTCATTTCACAATCAAAGTAGGCATCCAATACAGAAAATAGGCCAATGGTAAAGCCTTGGCTTGTGGACTCCCCTTGTAGCCGGCTCAACCCTTGACACATTCGTCCCCGGATCAGCGCAATGCGCATCAGTTCGCTTGGCTTTCCGCCGGTATTAGCCAGCACAAGCAAGGAGGCCCATTGCCGCATACGTTCGGTCCCTACCATCCCAACGGCTTGTCCAATTGAATTGACTACTCGGGGAAGGCCCACAGATGCAGAATTCACAAAACGAAGGAGCTTGAGACTCAGCGACAGATCATTTTCAACCAACGCCTCAAGATCTTCCATTTTAATATCGGGATCTTGCAATTTGGCCAATAACAGCACGATCGCCATACGATTTCCGGAAAGCTTGACTCCCTCCATGATCTGCGGTTTACAAAAGAAGTATCCTTGAAAATATTCAAATCCCTGTTCATAACAGAACGTATACACCTCTTGATTTTCAACTTTTTCTGCAAGCAATCGAACGGGATATTGCTTCAACACATCAATTTGCTCCAGAAGCTGTTCACTCGTTAAGGCCAAAATATCCACTTTCACAAAGTCAGTAACTTCTAATAATGCTCGGTGAGAATCCCGCACGATAAAATCATCCAGCGCGATTTTATACCCAAGTTGCCTAGCCCTGACAAGAGATTGGAGGACGAGGGGCGTTGGCTCAATGGACTCCAATACCTCGAGAACCACATTATTCTTTGGCAGGACTTCATAATTTTGACTTAAAAAGAAATTCGCTGTCAGATTGATGAACGCCTGACCCGTTCCAGCAATCTGGTCAATTCCCATCTCTAAAAACGTATTCACCATGACCCTGGCGGTAGCCTCATCCCCGTCAATCACTTGTGCACTATTGGCTTCACCATCTCGATATAAGAGCTCATAGCCAAAAACACCTTTTTCACGATCAAAAATGGCCTGTCGCCCAACCAGAACGGAGTGCTTGATGTTTGGAGCAGCCGTTAAAGTCATAACAACCTTTCAAGGTTAAAAATCACCAACTTTAGAGGTATCCCCACGATAACCAGGTCCTCAAACGAATAAGTAAAGGAGGTGCTACACTGAATCCTGCACACCACCACTAAAAAATTCAGCCAAAAATTTTTATCATTCCCAGAAAAAGAATTGTCCAAAGTTCTTCAGCTATGGTATAGATCTTTTCGTTCTTGGTGAAATACGGCGGTGTAGCTCAGGTGGTAGAGCAGCGGACTCATAAGCCGCGGGCCGGGGGTTCAAATCCCTCCACCGCCACCAAGTTTCTTATTTCCCTTCCTCTCCCTTGATCCCAGGAAACAGCCGACGCTTCCCCGTTGGGACACATTAGGACACAAAAGTTATCCGACCGGAGCGCGTTGGGTCGCATTCGATGAGGAATCTACGGTTGATGCCGAATGACGATTCTCAGCCGGCGCTTCATTTAATGGAACTTCAATGAATACCGAAGTTCCTTTAGACGGTTGACTGTGGATTTTCAAACGAGCCCCTATCTTCTTTGCCCGATTGACCATATTTCCTAATCCATGTCCTTGAGCCCGGACAAGATCAACTTCAAAACCCTTCCCATTATCTGACACCTCCACAACCGTGTCTGTAGCCGTCATCTTCGCAGACACCTGTCCCTTCTTCGCGTGCGAATATTGTATGCTATTTAGAACGGCCTCTCGTACAATATGTAGCAGCTGAGCACCCTGCTCGCGTGACAGTTGATCCTCACAAGAGGGATCGACATTGACCAGTATCGGGAATGAAGCTTCCTGACTCAAATCTTCTACCAGTGTCTTGAGTGCCACCTCGAATTTATTCCCCAACAGAACTCCGGCCTTGAGATTTTCCAAAAACCCCTTGAGCATCTCTGACATTTCGGCCACTTGATCAATAATGCAGTTGGTGGGACGCCCTACCTCCATAGCCATTTGAATTTTTTGCAAGGCGCGGGCGATACGTTCATAAAAGTGCAGAATAATGACATTTCGTTCCTCAATGACGGCTAATAGCTCCTTATTGCGTTTAAGAAGGTGCAAAAATGGGCCCAACCGCATGATTCCAGCTAACAATAATCCGGCGACAACAAAACCCAGCCATGTACTCACAAAATTCACTGGAGGAGGATTCAGTTCAAGGGAGGGAATGGTTATCCCATAAGTCTTCTGAATAGCCAGGAGCCCAACTGCCACACTTAAGAGATTCCATACCAGGGTATTTTCAGTCGAACGTACACGACGAAGAAGCAAAACAACCGTCAACCAATGCGTCAGACAGGTTGCGAGCAACACCCAAAACAAAAGTGTCTCACCATTCATCTAGCTAAGACATCCTTCCCCCGTAATACATAGACCTTCCTTCTTCACCTAAAGCGGGTTGACCCTCCCTCTATCGTGTTTGGTCACCCCCAATATTCTCGGCTACAGAACAGATTAAGGCAGTCAATAAAACCATTAGCGAATGCATTTCACAGCCTCGCTCTTCTTGTCGGAAATTTCCCAGACCATCTTAAGAAAACCATTCTTGAATAACCTTGATTTAGGCTTTCTGCTCTAGTGATCTCCTCCAATCCCATCTCCTTCGACAGAGCCCGGCGCGCTGTCAATTCGTGACTCCTCTCCTCCTCCCTCTGAGGTATTTACCTGTAGGAATCTGTCAGACAGACTCCTCACAGTGTTGGGATATAGTGAGATGCGATTAGCCATAATTTTCTTCTTAAGCCTTCTTTTCTGGTCGGTAACCATCTCAATCGAGTATGGGAATCGGAACACAAACACCACTTTCACAGCCCAAGCCTGTTCAGGGGAAGTCAATGGAGACGTCCTCCTTGATTATTTACAGATAGGAAGAATTAAGGGAATAAGAGATAATGGCCGCATACTTACGGTTGGCCTCACTTCCGATTGGGCAACCCTTCCCTCAGACATTCAGCAGAAAACATATGAAGCAGTCGCCTGCTATGCCAAAACGCAACAGCGCACCTTGCAGGTTATTGAAACTCCATAAAAAACCAACCGAAGACTCGGATTGAAGGAACTCAGGCAGGTGGACCGTGTCGATGCTGGAGGGACTCTCGATAATGTTCAGTTAGAATCTCAGCTCGACCTTCATCCATAAGTACAAGCTGACGTTGATCGAAAACATTGGCGAAATAAAGATATGTCAGATGGGTTGTGGTCCCCAACTCGATATGCATTTCCCCTCTCTCACCATCTTGAAAAGTCGACTCCCGTTGAACGTGTTTGGAGGGAAGTCCTTCGTAGATGATTTGTGCAGAGGAATGGTGATTTTCGTAACAAGGCGCGGATTGATCCTCCCCAGCGTGAATCATGCCGCCCCAAAAGTCATGAACCAACTGTTGAAAGTCAGACTCGGTTATGTAGGTAACAGTTTCAACCAATTGATGTAATAGATCCCGATCCGCCCCAGCTCCAATAACCAGGCCTGTCAAACCGGAGGAATACTGACACAAACCCCAAGCAAAGATTTCCTTCCACAGTCCGAAGCGAAACATCCAGGACCCCATACTGGAGTGAACACCCGAAACACTGGCACTCACTTGATCTGTAGCCAACACCCGCCCCATCTTTTCGGCAGCAATCCCGATGCACCGATAGAGTGTTTCACCTGATGCCCGATATGGTTCCTCATTCCATCCAAGAGTCTCCACACCCTGTGTGATCCGGGCAACCTCATACAGGGGTCCATCGGTCACCTCATCATCCACTGACCGATACCGGCAGAAAACCGGCGAAGATATGGGAAACAAGCCTCTGGCACCTAACGCACGTTGAAAGAAAATACGCCGACCAAGATTCCAGGTTTTTTCAAAAAGGAGCATTCTCCCAATCGACCCTAATACCAACATCAAGGCATCCAAACGTCCCTGTACTCCCGTCAGAACTTCCAGCTGCTCCTGTCGTTGATGGTCATTGGCACGTTGAAACGTTTCCCAGGTTCGGCTTGGAAGCCCAGGCTCCCGTTCCGCTTGAAACAACGTATGCGTCGAAAGAATGAGATCGTAAGTTCCGGAAATCTGTTGTGGTGGCACATGAGAGATCTCAAAGCGAACATTTCTGATTTGTCGTTTTTCTGCCTCAAGACAAGCCATTTCAATCGATCGAGGCGATCGATCGATTCCCACAAATTCAACGTCAGGATGCTGTAGGGCAAAAAATATAGTTAGAATGCCAACCCCACAACCATAGTCCAAAACCTGTTGAGCCGGTGCGATCCGGCGACACACAGCGGTTCCTATCCTCAAAAAATATTGCAACCGCTGGGAATACAAAATGGGCATAAGATCCCGACGTGCCAATCCATCATAAAACTCAATGTCGCCCTTTCCGTTTTCTTCACGGTATCGATGTTCGATCAATCGTTGAAAATCGTTCAATTCCTCTTTGGAAAGCGTCTCCCGTTGCCAGCCATAGTATGACGCCTCATCACGAAATTCTCGCAATCCCCAAGACTGCAAATAAGGGAAAAGCTCCGCATGATATTCAGTATTTTCTTCTATTTCATATCCCATAATGAACCCGAGCAAGAAATTCACTCAAAAGAAAATTGAATACCGGAAACGATGGCAGACCGGAGGAACGGAGAAAAACGATTAAGGCAAACAACGGGATTTGACTAACGAAGGCATGGGAATATGCATAGCCAACACACCGGTACCGGGCCATGCATATTTCATCAAAAAGCCAACTAAAACTTGGCAGATAACATCATCGCATCCTGGTAGGCCTGAGGTACCGGGTGTGGCTGTTGGAGTTGCCCAGTTCCCAATACCATATATTTTTCAATCGTGAGCTTCGAGAGAATAAGAGGACCTCGCCCTTGCATTCGAGTGCTATTACTTCCGATATCCGGACCAAGACCGAACTGAGGTCCTCCATGAAGGCGGGTCGAAGCATTTACCATAACGGCGCTCGAATCAACCTCTCGGACAAAGCGCATGGCCAGCTGATAATCCCGGGTCACAATCGTATCCGTATGTCCTGGGGCATAGGTCCCAATATGATCGATGGCCTCCTGACTATCCTTCACCACTTTAATATTCAGGGTCAAGGATTGATATTTTTTCCCCCAGTCGGTTTCCTCCGCCACCTTAATCCCTAAATGCCCGCTCATTTCCAAAACACCCAACATGGAAACCGTTTTAGGACAGCCATGCAAGGTCACCCGAAATTCCTGAAGAAGTCTTCGTGTTAATCCTGGCAATAAATGCCGAGAAACGCCCTGATGCACCAGAAGGGTGTCCATAGAATTCGCTTCGAATGGCGATTGAAGTTTGGCATTGACTGCAATCGTTTGTGCTAGGGGAAGATCAACATCCTGATCAACATACACATGACACAGACCTCCCTCAAAGCCAATGACCGGAACTCTGGACTGCTCCATGATTCCATTGCGCAAACCAGCGCTCCCTCGGGTAATCACAGCTTGAACGTATTGAGGATATCGCACCATTTCCAGGGCTGCCTCCGGGGAACTCCGGTCGAGAAACGTTAATCCCCCTTCGGGGACCCCATTGGAAACCGCAGCCTTCTGGAGATAGTGAACAATTGCACCATTCGTATGAAACCACTCGGTTCCCCCACGAAAAACGCAGACATTATTGGTCTTCATGCACATCCCAAACGACTCAACTGTCACCAGAGGACCCATATCCGACACCACCGCCACAATACCCAGGGGGGAACGTACCGTATGAACCTGCATGCCATCAGTAGTCAGCCAGGCATGACTCACTTCTCCGATTGGATCAGGAAGAGCCTGTAAATCTAACAGCCGTTGCTGCATAAGGTGAATCGTGTCTTCTGAAATTCGAATCCGTTCTGATGCCTCACGATGGGCTTGTTGATCAGTTGCCTTGGAAATGCCGGCCAAATCTTTTGCATTGGCCTCTAAAATTTCCTGAGTATGATCGACTAAACTCTCGGCCATCGCCAGTAACGCCTGATTTTTCGCACTAGGAGATATGCAGGCCATGGGGCGAGCAACTTCCTTCGCTCCCTTCAGAAGCGCTTGCACATACAGTTTCAGAGGTACTTCAACCATCCTTCGCACTCCTTCATCATAAAAATGTTTGAAAACCGGATTGACTATAGCCATGAAGACTCATGGAGTCAAAAATTGCATTGATTCAAAAAGATTTTTTACATGTCCTTCCTTATATTCTACGATGCCCGCCGAAGGCCAAGCTCCCGTCGCATACCTATTAAAAGATAATCAGGGTTGAATTAGAATTTCCACCTATGCTAACCTCGTTTGGTTTAATGGAAAATTATTAAGCATCAATTAAATTGCATGAATGTCTCTTCACTTGGAACAGCCTGCCTGATAAGACAATCCGCCTTTATTGTCTCCTGCCGGTCCCATTTGAGCCAAATTACTGTTTTGAATTTCGTTAAAAAATCCACTGTTTCGTGTTAAATCAGTATATCTCTGAAAGGGGGTGGGAAGGTCCGTTATGGTCACGATTAAATCGTTATTAGAAGCTGGGGTTCACTTCGGGCATCAAACAAATCGGTGGAACCCGAAGATGAAACGCTATATCTTTGGGGAAAAAAACGGCATTTATATTATTGACCTCCAAATTTCTCTTCAATGTTTCCAAAAAGCCTACGAATTTACCCGAGATACGGTGGCTGCAGGGGAATCCGTCTTATTCGTGGGGACGAAGCGGCAAGCCATGGGCATTGTGGAGGAAGAAGCCAATCGTTGTGGAATGTTTTTTGTCAACCAGCGATGGCTGGGTGGCATGTTGACGAATTTCCAGACCCTCCGTCGCAGCATCAATCAACTAAAAAAACTCGAAGCAGCAGAAACCGACGGCACATATGAACGACTGAAGAAAAAAGAAATCGTTCGTATGAAAAAAGAGCAAGCCAAACTTGAAAAATATTTGAGCGGCATCAAAGGCATGAACGATATTCCTGGGTGCATTTATATCTTAGACACCCGTATCCAACATATTACGGTCAAGGAAGCCAATCGTCTTGGCATTCCGGTTATTGCCCTCGTGGACACCAACTGTGACCCTGAAGGCGTAGACTTTCCTATTCCTGGGAATGACGATGCTATTCGATCACTCAAATTATTCACGGGACAAATTGCCGACGCTTGCATCGAAGGTACTGAAATTCGCCGGAAGCGACAGGAGTCAGTCGCAAATGGCGAGGGGTTCCTTCCAGACAACCCTGAACAAGGTCAACCATCAGTTGCGGCAAACCAGAATTCCCAGCCTGTCTAAGGATCCCGGGTTCATCAATTTGAACCGAAATTTATAATACAATACTCAGTAGGAGAGCATGCATATGTCTAGCTTGAGTGCCTTGGTGAAGGAGTTGCGAGGCAAAACAGGGGCAGGAATCCTTGATTGTCAAAAAGCCCTTCAAGACACAGAAAATAATGTTGAAAAAGCCATCGATCTGTTGCGCCAAAAAGGGTTGGCTGCTGCGCAAAAAAAGGCAGGACGAGAAACCAAAGAGGGCATTATCTCCTCCTATATTCATTCAGGATCAAAAATCGGAGTTCTGATCGAAGTCAATTGTGAAACAGACTTTGTTGCACGAAATGAAGAATTTCAAGCGTTCGTCAAAGAAGTGGCTCTACAAATCGCGGCCTCCCATCCTTTGTATATTAAACGTGAAGACGTTCCGGCTGACTTGATTGAACGGGAAAAAAATATCTATCTCGCGCAGATAAAGGAATCGGGCAAACCCGAAGCGAGTTGGGAAAAAATCATCAAAGGGAAATTGGAAAAATACTTTCAGGAACAATGCCTCCTGGAACAAGGCTTCATTAAGGATCCCAGCATCAGCATCCAAGATCTCCTTTCGCAGAAAATCGCAAAATTAGGGGAAAACCTCACGATCAGTCGCTTTACGCGCTACCAACTCGGCCAGGACTAATGTCGCTCAAATATCGCCGGGTTCTCTTAAAGATCAGTGGAGAAATGCTTGCTGGGGAACAAACCTACGGCATTCAGCCTTCCGTTTTACATAACCTCGCAGACGAAATTGCCGACGTCCTGACCATGAAGGTGGAAATCGCCATTGTGATTGGAGGTGGCAACATTTTCAGAGGCCTCGCTGCGAGTGCCTCTGGCATGGAACGAGCTTCGGCCGATTATATGGGCATGCTCGCGACCATGTTGAATGCTCTGGCTTTGCAAAATGCGTTAGAGAAAAAAGACGTCCCCACCAGGGTCTTATCGGCAATTGAGATGCGTCAGTTAGCCGAAAGCTACATTCGTCGTCGGGCTATTCGGCATTTGGAAAAAAAACGTGTGGTGATTTTCGCCGCTGGCACCGGCAATCCATACTTTACCACCGACACGGCCGCCGCGCTCCGGGCCATGGAAATTGGTGCGGATGTGATCATGAAAGGCACGAAGGTTGATGGAATCTACGACGCGGACCCGATGACGACACCCACGGCAAAACGCTTCACGGAATTACCATTTTTATCGGTGCTCAATAAAAGCCTGAAAGTCATGGACGCTACAGCCATCACGCTGTGCATGGATAATGATCTGCCTATCATTGTCTTCAATCTGACGTCCTCAGGAAACATCAGAAAAATCCTTGAGGGAGAACCGATCGGCACCATTGTCTCCAAAAATGCGCTTGTCACTTAACGTGGGGAATGATCATGAACGATCCAACCATTCTTAAAACTACTCAGCGAATGGAGGGAGCCATCGAGCACCTCAAGAGAGAATTCATGTCTCTCCGAACCGGTCGTGCTTCATTAGGACTACTCGACCATATTACCGTTGATTATTACGGGACGCCCACTCCCCTCAAGCAGGTTGCCAACCTCGCGATTCCTGAGAGCCGTATGATCACCATTCAACCCTGGGATACCTCCCAAATCCGGGAAATTGAACGTGCCATCATTAGTTCGGAATTGGGACTCACTCCCTCCAATGACGGAAAACTCATTCGGCTCCCCATTCCCCCATTGAGCGAAGAACGACGGAAGGATTTAGTCAAACTCAGTAAAAAATATGGGGAAGAGACCAAAGTACAGATTCGTGGATTTCGTCGTGAAGGCAATGACGAACTCAAACACCTTCACAAAGAAAGCTCACTGACAGAAGATGCCAAGGGCCGCCTGGAAACCGAGATCCAAAAACTCACAGACAAATTCATACAGGCCGTCGATGACCTCACCAAGAAAAAGGAGGAGGAAATACTCGCGATCTGAGGAATATTTGTGATACCGACCAGGCCACCTTCACCTTCCGACCTTCGACACCTTCCGCCTCCGATCACCGTTTCTATCCGTCTTGATGCGCTAACCAGAAATTTCCAACAAATCCGGCAATCGATCACTTCGTCGACAAAAGTTCTGGCCGTCATTAAAGCCGATGCCTATGGCCATGGGGCAATCCCTGTAGCTCAAACCCTGGAACACCTGGGCATCTTTGGATTTGGCGTCGCATCGGTCATGGAAGGCATAGTCCTTCGAGAACACCACATCCGCTGCCCCATCCTGGTCATGGGACCACTGCTACCGGAACATCTACCCGAGATTATTCGGCATCAGCTAACACCGGTGATTTCACGGGCCGAAATTGTTCAACAACTTCTGGAGCTACTTTCTCCTCGGGCCACCCCCTTTCCCATTCACCTCAAAGTCGACACCGGATTACACCGACTTGGCTTCGAAACTGATCAAGCCCTCTCTCTACTCACCGGACTATCACTCTCAACTCCTCTCATTGAAATACAGGGCCTCCTGAGCCATTTTGCTGATGCCGACAATCATGACCCCACATTAACCAATAGGCAAATCCAATCATTTCTGGCATTTATCGACCAGGCAAAGCAACTGGGGATCCATAAACCGATTCTTCATATGGCCAATAGCGCAGGAATCCTCTTTCATCCAACTGCCCATTTGGGCATGGTTAGACCTGGATTAATGTTATATGGATACGCACCGCGGCAGGAGAGTTCGCCACAGTCCCTCACGCTTGAACCGGTAATGCAAGCCACCACATACGTGGCCCATCTCCGCTCACTTCAGCCGGGCGAAATTGTGGGATACAATGCTTTGTTCCGCACACGGAGACCATCTCAAATCGCCGTCCTGCCGGTGGGCTATACCCACGGATTTCCCCGTCATCTCACCGGCGTCGGGCATGTCCTACTCAAGGGAGAAGCGGCCCCAATTATTGGAAAAATTTGCATGGATATGATGATGGTGGATGTCACGGACATCCCCCATCCAACTGTTGGAGACGAGGTCATGCTATTGGGAAAACAGGGAACGCGGGAAATAACAGCCGAAGATCATGCCGGATGGTTAAAAACGATTCCCTATGAAGTCTTATGCGGGATCGGAGGAAAGGCAAACCGGATTTACCTTCCCCACATTCCTGACTCTTCTCCGTCACCAGCACCAAAACCGTCAGCAAAAAAAATCCTGGAATGACCACCTAGCTGACGGATTCATTCCCCACACGACCACATTGACTCAGGCAAAGGGTTTAGCATTTTAGGTTTTCAACTTACGCTTTAAATGTTTCTCGACACTTGCCACCTTGCCAGCCAACCGGCCTTTCTTCCCACGCCGATAATCAACCTTAATCACACAAGAAATCCGAGGGCAATCCTTTTTCATTCTGGTATAGCAATCTTTCACGACGCGAAACACGTCATCCCACTCGCCTTCCAACACAGTTCCCATGGGATTGAGGCGATAATCCACTCCGCTTTTATCAATCAGGTCTAGTGACCGGGACACATATTTTCCGACACTCTCGCCTTTACCAAGAGGCGACATGCTAAATTCCAACAGCACCATTACCCACCTTCCTTTCCAACGGGTTCCACCTGCTCCTCACTGGACAACTTCCAACTATTGGGATACTCCATTTCCCCGGTCAATTGAAAGCCATTGACCGCTTCCGCCAGGCGCTCACGACGCCGACGGTCGCTCACTTCCGTACTCTTTAGCTCTTCACGCAGGGCGCCCAACCAATCCAGGAACTGGTCAAATTCATCATCAAACAGCAATTCAAGGTTTTGACGAAGCACCTTCGCCAGAGCCGGAGCGGTCCCGCTCGTACTAATCGCTATTCGAAGATTCCCGCGCTTGACCAGCGCAGGCATAATGATCGTCGAATATTCTGGCAAATCCATCGACCACACCAGACAGCGTTCCGTTTTCGCCAACTCGAACAGGGACTTAGCCAAATCCAGATCGTCCTTCAACACATTCATAATCAGCACAACCCCTTGAGCATCACCGGATCGAAAGGTTCGTCCCCGATGAATAATTTTCCCTGAGGCAGTCAATTTCCGCAAATCGACATGAAGAGTAGGACTTACCACCGTAACTTTTGCTCCGGCATCCAACAACCGATGCACCTTCTCCACGGCTTCCTCATCACCACCAATCACCATACATTGGCGACCATCCAAATCAAGTGTTACCTGAAACCCTGCATTCTTCGTCATGAATATCCTCCTTTAGAACCCGACACATCTTACCCAACATGCACCACAGGGGGAAAGGGTAAAATCCCCAATCCCCTGGCCCACAAACTTGCATGGGTCGCAGGCGACAAAACACACGGAAAGGAACACGGAGAACAGGTCGAGAGAACCGAGAGACGGAATGCCTATTACAGGGGTGCTGAGAAACGGACAGGAAAAATCAGGCAGGGTTTATTCGACCGGATGCTGAAGACTTTCTGAACTTTGAATACCGAGAGACTCATAAATTTTCAAGGTTGCCTTCGATTTATTCAAGGTATAAAAATGAATACCCTTCACTTTATGATCAATCAGATCCACCACCTGTTCGGTCGCCCAATGAATGCCCACCCCTTCCGCATAAACATCATTCTCCGCTCGATCCATCGCCCGCAAAAGTTTTGCCGGAATACGGGCCCCAAGCGCCAGCTCAGACATGCGAGCCATGCCCTTCCTGGAAACAATCGGCATAATGCCCGCGATGATCGGTACTTTAATGCCCACAACTTCGCAACGTTCACAAAAATCAAAAAAGTCCCGATTATCAAAAAACAATTGGGTACAGATATAATCAGCACCCGCATCAACTTTTCGCTTCAGATTGTCCATTTCCTGTAACCGGTTGGGCGTACCGGGATGTCCTTCGGGAAATCCCGCCACTCCCACGCCCATTTCAGGAAACTGCTGCTTAATAAACCACACCAGATCAGACGCAAACTGAAAGCCATCCTGAGGAATCTCCACCGCCGTGCATCCCTTGGGAGGATCTCCCCGCAAAGCCATAATGTTATGGATACCGCTGGCCTGGTATTTCGAAAGAATCTGATGAATTTCCTGACGGCCTGATCCCACGCAGGTTAAATGAGACACAATCGTCAGATCGGTTTCCCGTTTCAGCTTCACGACTAAATCATGCGTGCGTTCCCTGGTAGATCCGCCAGCCCCATAGGTTACACTGACATACGCAGGCTTTAACGGCATGAGGGCCGAAATCGCTTCAAACAGTTCTTGAAACGTCCGTTCCGTTTTTGGGGGGAAAAACTCGAAACTAATCGCAGGATGATGCGTCCGCAACACCTCAGAAATATGCATGGTCATACCTTAAATCGCTCACCCACGTTTGTCTAGTCTCTATCACAATTCGGCCTTGGCATGAAAAACAGAAAGAGGTCTCACACACCAACGAACGAGAATTGCGCCCACAAGACCGGTCAAAACCAGAACGGTCAGAAGATGAAACACGGTCACATTCCCAATCGCAATGGGAATCCCCTGCCCCTCTAAGGTACTCAAAAACATGACATACCGGACCATCCCCATCAGTACCAGGGTGATCACCGTACAAATAATCCCTCCCCAAACAAGACCTTTGACATGCGGCACCATAAATGACGCATTTAACAACACCATGGCCACCAGGGCTGCCATCACCCCCACGATGAAGAATGCAGAGGCCAAGCCGGCGCCATCAATCAGGCCACCTCTCGGCCCCTCACCCAAGACCAGAAACAACCAGGGACCGATAAACATTTGCGGGACCAGCCCCGCTAACATCCAACCAATCCCGTACCGAACCTGTCCATCGGATGGGAGGAAGCGTGAAGGAGAGGTGGAGTCAGTGGCAACCGGCCCGCCTGACCATCCCAACAGCCCCAGCAGCGTCACCACCAATCCCCCAGCAGCCAAACCGGCAAAAAGAAGATGGAGGCTTTTTGGAACTACTCGGGTCCAATCCACGGTCGACAATCCGAGTACAAACCATCCCCCAGCCACATGTCCTTCATGCGCCATGGCATCCCATCGGGCTAACCAGAGGACACCGGCTCCAAAGAACAGGACGCTCGCACATCCCAGCCAGACAATCCCCGAATGCTTTCCGGAACCATTTTTCTGCAGGCTTTTCCAAAGGCAGAATCCGCCCAACACAAAACCCAACATTTCCTCATAGCTCCACGGCCCCACGGCAATATGAGATTCCGGCAGAGGGAAACCAAGAATGGCCGGCACAAGAAGTCCGACAACTGAAGATATCACCAGCAAACCGACCGTCAATCGAACGACCAAGGAGGTAAGAACCTCCCGGAGCCCTCTTTGATAGGAATCGCCTTGCCAGCGACACAGCAACTCCGTCACGAGCAACAGAAGCGTCAATCCTAACGGCAACACCATCCGCCACACATCCAAGACCGCAAACAGCAGGAACCCGTCAACCATATCCGTTCTCTTTTCTTAACACATGATGAGAAAAAAATTAAAAAATTAGGCCATGCCGGATAAACAAGGATACTCTAGCAGGCTGTTGAAAAATTCAAAATTTCGCTGAGAGCGTTCGCAATCCAAAATTTTGTGATCTCCCATGAGCGAAGCAGGATGTTCAAAAAGACCCGTCCAGAATTGGCCTGAGGCTTATCGAAGAAAAGGCTGCTTCCGCTTGAACGGGCGAAGCGTACAGAGAAGTACGTGAGCACGGCCAAGGGGCGAGAACGCCGCTACGGACTTTTTTAACACCCTGCTAGGGAATAGAACACGTCCTGTAAGGGAAAGTCATCCTCATCCCTTCAAACGGTCTTCAAAACCCGACCTTAGTCGGGCGAGGCCTGGACAATCTGGAGCCATCCCCGGTTATGAAGAAGGTGAACAGGAGTCTCAAAAAGGACGGATAGCCGGTGATCATTCAGCACATCCCCCTTAAGACCATCTTCCATGATCCGGCCCTGTTTCAACAACACAACCCGATCAATCTCCGGAGGAATTTCATGGACATGGTGCGTTACTAAAATCACCGTACCTCCACGGTGAATAAAATCTTGAATGATCTGAAGGTATTGAAAACACGCCTGCACATCCAGCCCGGTGGTTGGCTCATCTAACACAAGGATCTGAGGTTCGTGCACCAACGCCCGACCCAACAAAGCTCGCCGTTGTTCTCCGGTAGACATCTCCCCAAATGGGCGATCTCGAAGATGGGCAATCCCAAGCCTGCGCATCATCTCAGCGCTCTCGTTACGGTGTCGGAGACTGATGGTTTGGTGGTCATACACAGCCATACTAGAGAAAAACCCCGAAAGAATAATTTCCAACCCTGTGGTGTGGCCCGGATAGGCCTGTTGCATATCCGAGGAAATTATCCCAATCTGGGAGCGTAATTCCCACACGTTCCAATGCTCCTTCCCCATCAGCCGGACAAATCGATCCGGCCCGACGACCGGATACAGTTCCCTCGAAAGCAACTTCATAAATGTCGATTTCCCTGACCCATTGGGACCCAGGATGACGGTCGAACTCCCCTGACCAATTTCCAGGGACAGATCATGGAGGACAGGCTGAGTTCCCCGATACACCGTCGCATGGTGAATCTGAATGAAAGGGGATATTTTCGCACTCATCATGTCCTCCGCCATCCACACCCTCCTGCCACGGAAACAATCGACCAAGGCTCACAGACCACCAAGACACATGACGGTCTCCAACGAATCAACAGATTTCACCTCATGGGTAGGACACGGCATATCCCACCACATCCTCTTCCCCGAAAAACAGGACCGCTAACCTTTAGCAAAAACAACCCGTCCCACACAAAGACAAATTGCTCCATTTTGAAAAAATGAACGAACAGTAAAATCCACATAACGCCCACAATCAGACTATGGTTCACCATGAACAGACACAACCATCACTGGCACATCAGTTGCTTCTGATATAAAAATTGAGTGAGAGTCCGTAAGCCGTACAGAACGGCCAACATTCACCAGGCTACGTTTAAAAGAGGGAGGTCGAAATGAAATTGATGTCTTCAGGGTGCGCAATCGGGACCATGGCCTTTGTGTCCGGAATTACCTTGGGAATCGCAGCAGGCCTGTTGTGGGCTCCACAGTCCGGGAAACGAACCAGAGAAGACCTCCATGATCTTGCCTCCGATACGTTGGATCATGCCGAGGACTGGATAGACAATACCAAAGACACAGTTGACAATTTTGTCAAAAGAGGTAAAGCGGCCGTCATGGGCGCCTAATAGGTACAAAGCACTCAAGGGTTCAGAAGCTGTTCCGGGTATAGCAAACCATGAATGGAGAGAACACCCGGTGGAAAACTTTGTCGGCCCGAGTCGCCCGACAAGCCTGTCCCGGATGCAGTCGGATTGGCTCAGGCCATGATCCACGAAGGACCTCGCTTATCTATGCCATTCTCAATATGGGCACAGAGCCTTCCTCAAAGGCCTGGGATGACAAATGGGTGAAAGAGTTGCCAATGAGCATGTGTGTTCCCGACCTGAGTGAGGATAACTTTGTTTGGACACGAAACCCAGAAGACGCTTTGAAATTTGAATCCGAGGACACCAGAAAAAATGAGAAAAAGTCAAGGAACAATTTGCCCCTTCTAGACTCTTTCTACCCAGACGACTACAATTGGATCTCAGGAGTCTATCCCATTGACCTTCCGAGATTCTGATCTCTTGTGAACGTATTTCCACATTAAAAGTTATTCGAGAAATTTTGAGCGTGATACCCCGCAGTGATCTGCCGTACAGTCACCAGGCCCAAGCTTATTTAATTCGCAGGAATGGCTCTTCGCTAACGGATGGTTCCTCCAATGGAAGGATCCACGAATCCGATAGGACATCAGACACGAAACCCATTCTGTTCCCCGACCACCCCAACAGATAAGGACATCCTATCTTGCTATGGCAGGCATAATACGCATCCCGTTTCATCAACGAATCGTCATTGGCGTCGAAATCGAAGCGTACAGTATTAATGTCACCGATCACAAAATCGGCAGACGCCTGTCCAAACCCCGGCCCGGTCTTTCCGAATCCGGAGAACGTTTTACCCGGGATGCCTCCATCGGCAGCGAATATAACAGTCGTCCCTTTAGCACGGTCAGAGAGAGCTTGTTTTTACTCAGGGCCGGTTTGCGAAAATACCTGCGCGGACTGTATCGCAGTCGGGAAGACGAACAAGACTATCGTGTGCCGTTATTTGTGGGAGGCTGGACGAACCGGTTTGCGGGCACCCACTTGCACATTTCTGTTGCCAATCGCAAACTCACCAAACAAGAAGCCACAGCCCTCAGTTGGCATCTCCATGATCAACTCCCCCTGCTCATCGCCACCGGGGCCAATTCTCCCATATGGGACAAAAAAGTCACAGGGAAAGCCTCCAACCGGTTTCTTCGGGGAAATGCCACCTACTTCACGCCCACGAAACGAGGGGATCTCACTTCGGTCGATACCAGGGAGCTGGTCTATAGCAAAGGACGAAAAACCAAACCGCCCACTTTGGAAATTCGGGTCTTCGATTCCAATATTCCGGAATTTGTCGTGGCGAATTTATGTCTGGTGAAAGCCGTGTGTTTGCGATGGCTCAGGGGGAAGGCGGCTGCCAATCGAATGAGCCATGCCGATTACCTCCTTGCCAGAACAGAAGCCGCGACCAAAGGCATGAAAGCCAACCTCCCCTGGAAACGGGAATGGGTACCAGCTCCGGAATATTTGGACCGATTCCTCTGGGAACACCGGGAAGAAATCGATGACATGGATATTCCTGAAGAAATCTATGAGGTTCTCCGGCTGTTCAAACGCAGATATAACGGCACTCGACTCATTCATGATGCAGTCGCCCTGGCCATTCGTGAGCACCCGCAAACATGGCAACGCCGGTTTGCCAAACGCTATCGCTCAGGATTAGGCCATTTGCTCAGTGGCAACACCTTGCAGGATTTTGCCACCGAATTAGGAGTCCCCTTTCCCAGTACCGATCGGGTGTGGCTGGGCCGGAAGCGAGCCTCCATCGATGAGTAAACGTTTTCCCGCCCCGTTAATCGGCATCACCTGTGAAGCCGTATCCAACCGCAAGGACTTCGCCAACTACGATTTATTATGTGACCACCGCTATGCCGCCGCAGTGACCGAAGCGGGCGGTCATCCGGTGTTGCTCCCGATTAATCACAGGGAAACCCTTCGCAACCGTTATCTGGAAGGCATTGACGGGTTGGTCATTGTCGGAGGCGACGATCTTGACCCAAGCTGGTATGGAGAACGCCCTAAAAAACGCACAAAAGTGGCGTTCAAAAACCGGTCAAAGTTTGAAGCTTGGCTCTACAAGGCTGGAAAAACACGGCGGTTGCCCATTTTAGGAATCTGCTATGGGATGCAGTTGATCAATGTCCTGGAAGGAGGAACCCTTCATCAACATATTCATCCACCTAAACAGGGCTATCATGTGGATCATGAAGGCAAGAAAAACGGGCTGCATCCCATCAAGGTCATTCAGGGCACCCGATTGGCGACAATCCTCGGAAAGGGTCGAAAGGTGGTCGCCACCGAACATCATCAGGGCGTCAGGACCCTCGCCCCCGATTTCATTCCTGCCGCCATCGCCAGCGACGGACTGATTGAAGCGATGGAACATCCCAGGTACCCCCATATTTTTACCGTGCAATGGCATCCCGAACGACAACTACGAAGCCAAACCACACAAAAGCTCCTGCGGGCGTTCGTCCGATCCTGCCAACACTACCAACGAACAAGAAACCCGTAATCGGCCAGGTTCATCACCAATCGTCAAACACACAGATTCTACAATACAACAGACAATGAGCCCGAAATAAGATGGGAAAGAGTGTCAAACGCTATCGCGTGGTAATCTAAGAGGCACCAACCCGACATGAAACATTGGTAAGGTGATCCGATAAGCCCGTGCTACATGGTCATTCCGAGCCGGAGGCAAAGAATCTGTGCCCAAGTCGATTTGTCCCACCCCTCAGCGAGATCCTTCGATTCACTCAGGATAATGGTATGGACTCCCCCCTTTAAGGACGGCATCGAGTGTGCCAAGCTGGATCACCATGTACCCAGCGTTCAACGAAAAGGAGGTGTCAGCATGAAGCGTACAACAATTGGGATCGACATTGCCAAACAGGTCTTCGAGCTTTATGTGGAAGAGGGAGCCACGCCGAGCGTGGAACGGAAACGGCTCTCGCGGAAGAAGCTACTCCCGTGGTTGGCCACTCGCCCGCCTACGCTCATCGGCATGGAAGCGTGTGGCGGGGCGCATTACTGGGCGCGGGAGCTGACGAAGTTGGGGCATGAGGTGCGCCTGATCGCTCCGCAGTATGTCAAACCGTGGGTGCAGACCAATAAGAGTGATGCGGCCGATGCCCGGGCGATTTGCCGGGCGGTGCAAGAGCCGGGCATGCGGTTTGTCGGGATGGCCAGCGAAGCGCAGCAGACCGTGCAAGCCCTCTATCGGGTCCGGAGTCGCTACCTGAACAATCGCACCGCCCTGGTGAATCAGACCCGTGGCATCTTGCTGGAATACGGCGTGGCCATTCCCATGGGGGTCGCCTCGGTTCGGAAAACGCTGGCTCTTCTCCTGACCGAAGATCGCTGGTCGGGCTTGGTCCGGCAGTTCTTGGCCGACCAACAGGCCGAGCTCAAGGAGTGGGACACCAAGATTGAGGCGGTGACAGCCCAGATCAAACGGGAGAATGCGCGGCAGCCGATCTGTCAGCATCTCGAGCAGGCTCGGGGGATTGGGCCCTTAGGCGCCTCGGCCCTCTGGGCCAAACTGGCGGGCCAGGCCTATCGGAATGGCCGCCATGTCGCGGCCACCTTGGGGTTGGTGCCCAAGCACACCGGCACCGGGGGCAAGGTCCGACTCGGCGGGATCAGTAAACGAGGGGATCGGTATCTCCGACAGTTGCTGATTCATGGGGCCCGGGCGGTGGTGCGCCAAGTGGGGGAGAAATCCGATCGCCTCAGCTGTTGGCTCCGACGCTTGGTGGCCCGACGGGGGATGAATAAGGCGATTGTGGCCTTAGCAAACAAGAATGCGCGAATGGCGTTCGCCCTCATATCCAAAAACCAGCCGTATGATGTCGCCAAACTATGCGAGGCCGTGTAAGGAAGATGGAGAAGCCCTTCCAAGGAGTGCGTAACAGGAGACACCAACTGATGGGCGAAAGTGGTCCCCCCTCGCGGGAGCAAACCCTGAGATTTGTCATCGGCTGAACCATCAAGCCGTCAGGATGCAGAGGAGTTGCCGCGCGACAAACATCAAGGCTCGGAACAAACAAGGTTCCATCACGAAGCCGGATATATGACCGCAGACCCTTCTCTCATCCAGAAAGAAATCCTGCTTGCAAACAAGGGGGAGTCCATATATGACAAGAACGTTGCTGGATAGAACCATGGGACACACGTCTTCACCACATCCAATCAGCCATGTGGCAATTGGAATTCAGACGATTCTTTCCGGTATAAAAACGATAACTCGAATATTCAAAACATGATTTCCTGGCACCATCCCTGGAAACTCCAAGCCAAGGCCTCCCTCATCATCATCCTCATTGTGGGCGGGGCCATTCTGGTCACAGAACTCTTGCATCAATATTATGTGGCGGAATTGGCCAAAGATGTCATTCACTCCAAGTCTCTCGTCCTCCTTCGCCAAATCGGCGCACGCTTTCAATCAGAAAAGCATTTTCACAATGCGACATTGCGAGAGAAATACTTAAACGATTTGATGAGCCGGAATCCCGATCTCATCTTCCTCCGCGTCTATGGGAAAGGCACCAAGGCCGATGATCCGCCGATCCTGCTCACGCAAGTTGGGAACACCGAGGACACTTCATCCGAAATTCCGTTGATGGTCACCCACACCTTCCAATTTGAAGAACCCCAAGGCCGCTTTCACAATCAACCTGGCGATGATCGGCTCAAATTATCCACGCCTCTTGCCATACAGGGGAAAACCACCGGGGTCATCTATGCCGAATACTGGACCGGGCAACTCACCACCATCACGCGATTTTTCCTCAATTGGTCACTCATCATCAGTCTGATCATGGGATTCGGCATCGTGGTGGCGTTAAACTTCTTTCTCTATCGACATGTGATCCGTCCCCTTGGGCGGCTCAAAACCGGACTGGCTGAAGTCGAAAAGGGCAAATGGGCCACTTTGGTGTCGATCGAAAAAACAGACGAAATAGGCGATTTAGCCCGCCAGTTCAATTCAATGGCACAACAGATCCAAGAGGTCATGAGGGAAAATGCCTCATTGAATCAGGCGTTAGCCCAGGCACGGGATGTCCTACAAACCAGAGTGGAGGATGCAACAGCAGAACTCCGGCAACGGAACGAAGAGTTGGCCGCCGTCAACGAGCGCCTCTCCATTGCGCAACGTGACATTCTCCGGCAACAACGGTTAGCCGTCCTGGGTCAACTGGTTGCCACCATTGCCCACAAGATCGGCACACCTTTAACAGCCATCTTCGGACACCTCCAACTTCTCCAGGAAGATCCACATCTTCCCCAGGAAGTCCTGGAACGAGTGCGAACCATGCTCAAACAAACCGATCGCCTCACCCACAGCATCCAGGACTTACTCACCTTCACCCGAACACCCACCATCTCCGTCGAACAGGTCTCCCTCCCGACCCTGATCGACCAATCACTGTTATTATTTCGCCCGCTTCTCCAAGAGCACGGCATTCAAGGGCTCACCCACTTTTCGCCGGATCTGTGGCCAATTCAGGGAGATGCCTTTCATCTTCAGGAGGCCATCAACAACCTCATCGATAACGCCATCGATGCCATGCCGGACGGCGGGCATTTGACCATTCAAGCCCTAAACGCCGAAGATACCCCTCACGCGGGACCGGAGGTAATCGTCGACATTCACGATTCGGGACCGGGGATTCCGCGGGAACACATCGAAAAAATCTTTGACCCCTTCTTTACCACCAAAAGTGTGGGATCAGGAACGGGATTGGGGTTAGCCATTACCACCGAAATTATTCAATTACATAAGGGCCACATCACCGTGCAGAGCGAAAAGGGCCAGGGCACCCGCTTTCTCATTCGGTTACCCGCCTGGAGAATCTCAGATCATGCATAAAGTCACCATTCTCATCGTCGATGATGAACCGGACACGCTGACTCTGCTTCGGGAAATCATGGAAAAAGAAGGCTATCAGGTGCACACCGCAACGAGTGGGCAAGCCGCCTTACACACCTTCCTCGATCAAACGCCGGATGTGGTGTTATCGGATATTCAAATGCCACACATGGACGGTTTGGCCCTCCTGGCCGAAACACGAAAACGCAGCCCCCTCACCCAGGTCATTCTCCTCACCGCCTATGGGTCGTTGTCCACGGCTGTGGAAGGCATCAAAGCCGGAGCCTTCGATTACCTCTCCAAACCGTTCGCATTGGAAGAAATTCGTTCCGTCGTCCGCCGGGCCTGTGACCATAAACACACCCTGGAAGAGGCCCGGGTATCGATTCAGCCACTCCTGCCAAAAGGAAATGGCATCAACCAGATACAAGGCAACAGTCCGCCGATGGTGGCCGTGTACAAACTCATCGCCCGGGTCGCCCCGACGGAATCCACCGTCCTCATCCATGGTGAAACAGGAACAGGAAAAGAACTCATTGCCCGTGCCATGCATGCCAACAGTCTCCGAAGCGACGGGCCGTTCATCGCCGTGGATTGCGGCACCCTCACAGAAAATCTTTTGGAAAGTGAATTATTCGGTCACGAACGCGGGGCCTTCACGGGAGCCATCACCCTCAAAAAAGGACTCCTGGAATCGGCCAATCGAGGCACCTGTTTCCTGGATGAAATCGGCGATATCTCCCCGAACCTGCAGAGCAAACTTCTCCGGGTCCTACAAGAGCATGAAATCCGCCGTGTGGGCGGCATGGAATCAATCAAAGTCGATGTCCGCATCATTGCCGCGACCAACAAACACCTCAAAAAACTGGTGGAATCGGGCAAGTTCCGGGAAGACCTGTATTATCGGCTCAACGTCGTCACGCTGCATCTGCCCTCGCTGAGAGAACGAGTCGAAGACATCCCCACACTCATCGACTACTTCCTCACCAAATATACCCAGCTCAACAACAAGGTCATCACCGGAGTGCACCCGCAGGCGTTAGCCCTGCTCACCAACTATTCGTGGCCGGGAAATGTGCGCGAACTCGAACATACCATTGAACGAGCCGTGGTCATGACCCCGCATTCCCTCATCATGTCTCACGACCTCCCGTTAGCGCTCGTCGCGCCTCCCGCCCTCCCCGATCAATCGCCATCCCACCCGGACTGGAAAACACTCGGACAGCTCGAACGGGAACACATACTCAAAGTCCTCGATGCGCAGCAAGGCGACGAAAACCGGACATCGGAACTCCTGGGCATCCACCGGAAAACCCTCCAGCGCAAACTCAAAGAATACGGCCTCCGCTAACCTCAATCCGCCCTCCCCATAATCTCCATCAGCCCTCGCCCATCCCCCTCCCAAATTGTCATCCTGATCCATTCGACTACGCTCAGGACAAGGGCCAACGAAGGATCTAGCAAAATCATAGGACTCCTCCACCATGGCCACAGACTCTTCATCCTAATTCCTCCGTCATCCTCACCATCCGTCCTCGCCCATCCCTCTCCCCTCGTGGTCATCCTGAGCGCTAGGAGTGGGCTCGCGCTCAATGGTTTTACCTCGATACGCATTAATCTTGGCCCGACGCCTGCCGGCTGGCCCCAAGGAGGGACGCTCTTCGCAGTTCGCGGACCTTGTTTGAGCAGAGCGAGTTGGTCCGCTCTTCTCAAGTTGGGCGTCCCTCCTCTTCCATGTGCCCAGACGGGGCGTCCATGGTTTTGGCTACTTTTGCCGAAACAAAAGTGGCTCGTCGTACGGGGACTAAACCCCGGCACCCTACCATTGAAATCTCAAGCCCACCTCGTGAGTCCAAACTAGAGCCATCATAAAATCATCATAACTTCAAAAGAATTTCCCCCAATTCTAGTTATCAGAATCTAGAAAATTCCCCCTCGAAATTTCGCGGTTGAAACCCGAAGGCTTCGCACCAACAAGTTTTTTTAAATTTCATTTTCGATTCTCCGAAGAATCTTGTGAGAAAATTTATCGCCGAATTGAATCCGAAAAGGATTTCCCCCATTTTTGTGAAAAAAATATAAAGCCTTCAATCCAAAAGTTTTTTCTGTACTTATTTTTATGCCTGAGGTACATTTCCGGTTATCTATCTTGCTCCAGCATGCCAAACCCTTTGGATATTACCTGAACACCCCCCATACCAGGTTTATGCCAACGCTCGAATACCATTCCCGTACCGATTTACACGACTCGAACAAGCTCGGCGACGTGTTAACCCAAGTGGAGCGGATCGGAAACCTAATTACCATCTTTGAGAATCCCGCGCTCGATTTCTCGAAGAATCGTGCCAAACGCGACATCCTGGGCGACGCCTACGAATACCTGATGCGGCACTTCGCCAGCCAGAGCGGAAAGAGCAAGGGCCAGCTCTACACCCCGTCTGAAGTCAGCCGCATCATAGCCAAGGTCATTGGCACCTTGTCGCAGCATGCCAAGTCCTCTACTACCGCCTACGATTTGAAATGTAGGTCGGGGTTTTTGCTTTTCCAAATCGTGGCCGCTCTGCGAGAGAAAAGGGGCTAAATCCGTGTTGCGAGAAATGGAATCGTTCGGTGTTACATGCTCGTCCAAAAAGCACCAGCACGAGCCGCGTTGGGGCCCGAACAAGCGAACGGCTGGAATTTACGATGAGAAGAGCAACTGAGACTATCTAACATGAGCGTCCCTGCACCAGTAAACCTGTATTTCGAGGACTCCGGTGAGTGGTATAGCCTCCCGGAGTGGGCCGAGTATTTCATTAGCGTTGGGAAGCATCTCGCATTCGCGGACAACTCCAAGAGCCGAATTGTGATTGCCATTGTCGTACCGACGCGGGCCTACTGCGCGGCATTTGTAAGCCTGGGGATGGTCATCAGCGATGCAGCCGCACGCGACCACTCTTCCGCAGCGGCCCACTTTGGAAAACTCTTCGACCTTCCCGCCGACACCCCCGTCATCCTCCGCCAATCCGCGCGTAAGGTTCTGAAAGGCGTGTTGCAGGAACCGGAAGAATACAAGGGCAAGCTGTATGTGCGCGTGCAGGTGCAATCCAGGGACGCCAGAACTGGCGGCGGGCTAACGTACCTGATAGACGAGACGCGAGCGCTCCAGGTGCAGCCAGCCAAACATTCCGGTAAGTTGCCTAAGAAGCAGGGCGCGGAGAATAAACGGTTCGCTAACAGCTTTGTTGACAGCCTCTTGGGCGACGCCGATCCGGTTCAGCTCGGATTGCGGTCAAAGCTCGTCTTCGCCATCGTGGGCAAGAAGAACGCGCTCGACCATGAAATCCGGCACACTCCTCTTGCCTTGCATGCCAACGGCGACTGGCAGGCGGACGGCCAGTTACAGGATGTGCTGCGCGTAGATCGCTTCACCGCGGGCGAGCAATCCTACCGCTCCGCGCTCGTGACTGTCGGTTCCAGCCCACCAAGCGGCGACGTTATCAGCAAGGTTGAGATGGGGGTCGTGTTCGATGGGGCGGCGGGCTTCCTCAAGTGGGGAGCGATGTGGCCGGACCGGCACCAGATTGTCATCCTCGACCGCACAGAACTCTATTTCGATGATGCGGTCAGCGCCGTCAATTCCAGGTTTTCGCAGAATCGCGCCGATGTTTTGACTTCCTCGCCAGGAAGTGGCGTCCCCCCCCCAGGAGGGGAAGTCCTCGCTTTCCGGGAGAAGATTCCATGAAGCCCGTTTCAATCGGCAACGCAACCAGCGTTTACGAGACCGCTTCCAAATGCGAGATCACTCGCCACTGGGTAGATCACGCGGGACTGGCCGATGTTTCGCGTTCGCGCCGTTCACTGGTCCAGTCGCTGGATTCCGAAGCGGAAGAAGAGTTCTGGCAGTCGGTGCTCGGCCCAGTCAGCCGCCTCGCGTTCGCTCTTTGCTCTACACCGCTACCGTTTGATCGTGCGGCCGTAGCCGCTTGCATTGATTGGGACAAACTACACCGCCAGGTGCGGCTTTGCCAGCAACTGTACCCCGATTCGCACGCCGCGCTCGCCAGCCTTGTGCAGAAACTGCAAAGCCTAAGTGCGGAAACAGGTTCGCCCTTTACTGTGCCGCTGGAATTGTTGCACGGGAAAAGCGGCGGCCTATCGGTTGTTCTCCGGAATCCCGGCATGAACCAGGCTGTGGCCGCGTACTTTGCTGACAGCGCCGCGTTGCGGAATGCCACAGTTGTCAGCGCGCGGCAGTTGCGAGAAGCGCATCTGTGCGACGTGCTTGTTGCCATTGGTCCGTGCGGGTGGTTTCCCGACTATGTTTTCTCAGCGCCGCGCGCGGCGCAAATCCATGTAGTGTCATTCCGCTGGATACGCGACCCGTGGAAGCCGGGGCCGGTGTTCCTCAACGGCACAGGTTCCTCAGCTGACAAGAGCCGGAAGCACTATGTCGGCGCGTTACCGCAGCTTCGAGGCCAGGCCGTCCCACCCACCCAGACCTTGCCCGATCTCCAACCGGTGGACTTGCTCCCGCCCCTGCCCCCTTTGGGCCAAGCCGGTTCGCACATCCCTGGATGGCAACCCAGTGCCGGCGACGAGACGCTACCGGCCCGGCTCTGCCACTTGAGCGGTGGTCGCGCTGTCTTTGTTTCTGCCGATGAAGGTTCTTCTTCGCTCGTCATTGATTTGACGGAAACAGGCGATTCCGTTGTCAGGCGCGTGCCCGCTGATGAGTTGGAGCTGGAACTGTACCTTCTGCTGCGAACATCTGGGGGAGGCGACTTCATCGCCCCGCTTGCCGACCGCATTCTCGGCCCCCTGGCAGCAGAACGCCGCGCGCAGCAAGCCGGATGGAAAGACCGCCTAGTCGCCGCGGCGCAAGAGCGATTCGGCCCGTTGAGTCGCCACGAACTTGCTGCCCGCGTCGCTGGCAACCTGCGCTCGCAGAATCTGTCCGAGGCCCGCCCTGCGAATGTCCATTATTGGATGTCCGCGAAGTGCATTCACCCGCGAAAGGAAGAGGACTTCACCACCATACTGGCATTCGCGGGCATGTCAGACAGAACGCAGGACCTCTGGGAAGCGATGGGAGAAATCGACCGGGCACACAGGAGGGCAGGCCAAGCAATACGGCAGATGCTCTTGCAGAAGATTGCAACCTCATCGCTGGAGCCGCTGGAACGGGACGGCGAAATGGTCTTCGACCTTGATGAGCAGGATGGCGGGACGCTCTCGGCATTCCAGATCACGGGCATATCGGAAGAGGAGTACGAGATTCCTGCAGACCGCATCGGTGTCCTGCTGGATTCGGATGAATAGCCGTGGCTCGGATGATCCCGCCAACCATTCCTGTTTCCTGCCCCAGCCCTGGCGAGCAGGAGATATTCGCCAAACTCAAGCAAGAAGAGGCTACACGGGACTGGATCGTCCTCCATTCGCTCGACATCGCGCAGCATTTGCGGCAGGTGTCCGGCGAGGCTGATTTTGTCATCATCGTGCCTTCGCTCGGCGTACTCTGCCTCGAAGTGAAGGCGTGCCATTCACTTGAGCGAAGGGATGGACTCTGGTTCTACGGCCATGATCCTAAGGGCGACCCGCGCGGCCCTTTTAAGCAAGCCGCTGAGGCGATGCACAGCCTCCGGCAGCAAGTCATCCAAAACGACACTTCGCTTTCCCGCGTTCCCTTCTGCTCCGCCGTTGCATTCCCATTCATCGAGTTGAAAGCCGCCTCCGGCGAATGGCATCCGTGGCAGGTGGTTGATTCGGCCCGATTCATACGGAAGCAAATTGCGCCGCTGGTCAGCGGTATCTTGCGAAGTGCGAGATCGCATCTGAAATCGCAGTCATCGGCCAAGTGGTTCTGTGATAGCGACCACCTGCCGGACATCCAGCAGTCTGCTGCGATTGCGAGAATCCTGCGGCCAAATTTTGAGTTTGCAGAGAAAGCCCAGGACCGCCGCCTGCGCAAGCAGGCGGAAATCATCTACTACACCGAGGAACAATTCACAGCGATCGACATGATGGAGGAAAACCTCCGCGTACTTTTCACTGGGCCGGCAGGGACAGGCAAGACCGTCCTCGCATTGGAAGTTGCTCGCAGGGCCGCAACTACCGGGATGAGCGTGTTACTCGTGTGCTTCAACCGCTTGCTCGGGAGGTGGTTGTCCAACCACCCTGTCACGCGTAGCGGCCAGATCACAGCCGGAACGCTGCACCAGTACATGGCGGGAATCGTCGGCATCAAGGTGCCGGAAGGATCGGATGCCTCGTTCTGGAAGGCCGGGTTGCCGGAGGCGGCAATGGCAAAGCTGCTGGACGGGCATCGGGACACCGGACGGTTCGACATGGTGATTGCCGACGAAATGCAGGACTTGCTTCACCCTCCCTATCTCGACGTGCTGGAACTGGTCCTCAAAGGTGGGATATTGGGCGGTTCGTGGCGCATGTTCGGCGACTTCGAGCGGCAGATGCTCTACGGGCAAGACCGCGACCAGGTCGAGGATTTGATCCGCAAACGGTGTGGTACTTTTGCAAGGGGGGCACTCCGCGTGAATTGCCGGAACACGCCCCGCGTTGCGGCGCTGTCGCACCTCCTAGGCCGCCTCACGCCTAACTACTCGCGCATCCTCCGGCCCGATGACCACATTGAGCCGATTATCAGTTACTACGCCACGCCATCCCAGCAGCGCAAAGAACTCGGCAAAACACTCGAACGCCTTTTCAAGGAATCCTACAGCGGCGATGACATCGTTGTCCTTTCGCCGAAGGCCGGGACGCGATGCGCAGCGGCCAGTATTACTGACAAGCCCTGGTCCAACCAGCTAGTAGCCTTCGAGACTGCTTCAACCGGCCAGATCCGCTATACCACCATTCAGAGCTTTAAGGGGCTTGACTCCCCCGCCATCGTCGTCACTGACATCGAACATGTCGATGGTGACATGTTCTCATCACTCTTCTACGTTGCGACAACACGGGCGCTGGAGCGGCTCTATATCATTGTGCATGAGACGGCCAAGGCTGGCATTATCCAGTCACTGCTCGGAGTCTCAAAAAAAAATTGAAAGGGGAGCAACCGGTGCCACATATTGCGAATCGTGATGGAGTGCTGCGGGCGCTCCGCGAGGAACTCGTCGGGCCGTCCCCGCTCGGGCAGGAAATCGACTGCGTGCAGGCCATCCACCTGGAGGATGCCGAGACGGCCTACAGGCCGTACCGCCAACTCGGTTCTGGCGAAGAGATTCTCCAGCGGGACTCTCCAACGAAGCGCTACGGCGTCGGTGTCCTTTACCCGATGGAGGCCCTGGTTGCGGCCGACGAACTTGATGCCCAGCTTCCCCCACCGGATGAAGAGGCTGCACTTCAGCTACCGGAAAATGCCAGGGAAACGCTGGCTCCTTCTGCCGTGCGTAACTGCGAAGAGATCGCCGCGCGCGCCGAGTACCGGCTCCCGGAAGCCGATTCGGACGATTTCGACCTCTCGTCTGCCAATACATACAAGGCTAGCAGCATGGCTGTAAGCCTGCTAGTGCATCTCCCACAACGGACTGCGCTACATGTGTTGGCGACAGGGGGGCGGTATACGATCTTGCCAGTGACGCTTCTTGGACGCGAGAGAGAATGGTGGCTCCGCTCACCGGTTAGGCTTGAAAGCCACTTCCACCACGAGGATTTCCCCGACTCTACCGGCTACGTCAAAGCCCGTGATCCGTTGCGGGAGAATGTCGAGAATCTCGACGTGCGGATCGAAGTCTTCGCCAGGCCGTACCAATCCCGGCCAGACGAATACCTCATCACGGTGTGCCTGGTTAACCGCCAGTCGGCCGGTGGCCGCATAGATTCTCAATCCCTTTTCCAATCCCGGATCGAGGTCCGCTTGAACCCCGGTTCTCCCGGAACAATCCTGCCATACCCGACGGGGGAACCGCTAGACAGCGAAGAGCGCTCGCAAGAGTTGCTGTACCGTGACAAGCTTACCTTCGCGGTAGGCCACGGGTGCGCGGCTGACTGGACCCGCACCGCCGTAACCGCCGCCGATAGCGTCTCAGCCGAATGCCTGCCAGTCTTTGAAACGCCGAGCACCACGCCGGACATTCCTTCAAGCAACGGCCAGCCGCTTGTCGCTTCCATGCGATTGCTGTCCGGGATCGACCCGAGTTCCGACGGCACCGAACAGCTTGAGGCCATTGTCTGCGAGTACGAGGCGTGGATCGCGGTGCAGCGGGACCGTATCCCCGGCCTGAGCGCGCAATTGCGCGAAACCGCCGAAGCCCACATGGAGCAATGCTCCGAAGCAGCCAGGCGGATGCGCGATGGCCTTTCATTGCTTGCAAGCGACCAGCAAGTCCGCCGCGCTTTCCGGCTCGCAAATCTCGCAATGGTCACGCAGCAAGTGAGGTCGAGGCGGGAAGCCCGCACCGCCTCATTCGATCATGAAACTTCGACGCTCCAGTTTACCGAGCCTTACGAATCGCTCGACCTGAACTCTGAACGCGCGCGGGGGAGCCAATGGAGAGCTTTTCAGATCGCATTCATCCTCGCCACTCTGCGGTCAACGGCGGATGCAGGTGACGCTGACCGCGAACGGGTAGAGCTTATCTGGTTTCCTACAGGCGGGGGTAAGACTGAAGCGTATCTTGGACTGGCCGCGTTCAGCATCTTCCTTCGCAGATTGCGGAACCCTGCCGACACCGGCATACAGACACTGATGAGGTACACGCTCCGCCTGCTCACCGCGCAGCAGTTCCAGCGTGCCTCCCGGTTGATTTGCGCGATGGAATATGTCCGGCGCCAATGTGCCGGAGAATTGGGCAAGGCCGAAATCTCCACCGGCATCTGGCTTGGCAGTGCCACAACGCCGAACACGCGGGAAGAAGCCCGCTCTGTCCTTCGTAGCCTGCAAAATTGCGACGGGAGTGAACAGAACAAGTTTGTCTTGGATCGGTGCCCGTGGTGCGGGGCAGAAATGGGGCCGGTGAACCTCACCACCCGCAGCGGGCGGGGCCGAAGGGGTGGCGTTCCCCGCGTCATTGGTTATGTGCGCCGCAACAACACGGTCGTCTACGCCTGCCCCGATCGGCGCTGCGAATTCCACGGGTTGCTCCCACTATATGTCATCGATGAGGACATTTACGAAACGCGTCCGGCCCTTGTCATCGGCACCGTGGACAAGTTTGCCATGCTTGCGTGGAAGCCGCAGGCGCGCTCGCTGTTTGGCATTGCCGAGGATGGGACACGAGCCTATTCACCGCCCGGTCTCATTATCCAGGATGAACTGCACCTCATTTCCGGTCCGCTGGGGTCGATGGTCGGACTCTACGAACCGATCATTGAGGAATTGTGTACCGACAGACGGGAGCAGCAGGTAGCCAAACCGAAAATTGTGAGTTCCACCGCGACGATCCGCAGCTACGCTGAGCAGGTGCAGGGCCTCTACGCGCGAGATCGCACAAGCCTGTTCCCACCGCCCGGCCTGGACGCCGACGACTCGTTCTTCGCAAGAGTTGCCCGGCGATCCGATGGTACCCTTGAGCGCGGGCGCATTTACGCCGGCGTCCATGCGCCAGGCCTCGGCTCGCTCCAGACGGTACAGGTACGCACGTTTTCAGCCTTGCTCCAGGCTCCGCAGCCAATGGCGGCTGCCGACCGTGACCCTTGGTGGACGCTACTGCTATTCTTCAACAGCTTGCGCGAACTTGGAACGACGCTCACGCTCTTCCAGTCCGACATCCCGGATTTGCTCAGGGGTGCCCTCAGGCAGCGCCTCGGTATGAATTTCCAAGATGTCCGGCAACTCAGGAAGATACTCGAACTAACCGGCCGCCTGCCGGGAGACGAGGTGCCAAAGGCTATTTCCGCCCTTGAAGTCCCCACGGTCTCGCAGCAGGGGCAGGCTGTAGATGTTTGCCTGGCATCCAACATCATCGAGGTCGGCGTTGATATTGACCGCCTTTCACTGATGGCCGTTGTCGGACAGCCAAAAACAACTTCCCAGTACATCCAGGTTACAGGGCGTGTTGGCCGCAAGTCAGATCGGCCCGGCCTCGTGGTGACGATCTATACCGCGTCGAAACCCCGCGATCGCTCTCATTTTGAGAAGTTCCGAAGCTACCACGAGCGGCTGTACGCGCAGGTGGAACCGACGAGCGTCACGCCATTCTCGCGACCAGCACTTGACCGCGCGGCCCACGCCGTCATCGCAAGCTATGTGCGGCAACTCGGCGATTCCGACCAGGCCAAAAGCCCGTACCCCTTTCCCCAAGCGCTGGTCGCCGCCGTATCGAGCATCCTCGACCAGCGAGCAGCCTCCGTTGATCCAGACGAACTCATGGCGCTCCGCCGGATCCTCCAGCGGCGGGTTGATGAGTGGCAGAGGTGGCAGAGAACAGAATGGGATCGCGGACTTAATACTGAGAACATGCCTTTATTGAGGCCATCAGGTGCATATGTGACACCAGAAAAATCTAGGGTCTCATGGGCTACGCCGCAGTCCTTGCGCAACGTTGATGCCGAATGTCAGGCCGAAATCACACAACTCTACATTCTCGGCGAAGAGGAAATTAGTGATGCCTAGGGGACCCGTGCGACGAGGCCAACTCATTTCGCCGTTTGGCCCCGGCGCAATGATGATTCTGTCTGATGGTGTTTCCGTTATCGGTGGTGGGCTTGACCACTGGTTCAAGCATGAAGACGATACTACTGATAACATTGACCCTCAAGAATACCGGATCGATGAATGGCGGCTTGCATCTCGGCTCAATGTTGCTCATTTCTATCTTCCACCCGACCATCGGCGAGGAGGCCGCCACGATTCTCCGATAAACCGCCGTCTCACGGTGCCATTTCTCAGATTCCCGCAATGGCATTACTGTACTCGGTGCGGGGTAATGAGCAGAGTTCCTCTGGTTAGACGAGGCAGGATCAAATGTGCTGAATGTGATGCGCGCGGGTGGACAAGGTACATTGTACAAGTTCCCTTCGTCGCCATGTGTGATGCGGGGCACATCCAAGACTTCCCTTGGGTCGAGTGGGTTTACAGGACTGCAACCCCGCTGCAGAACGGGCCCGCAATGCGTCTTGTCTCGACCGGCGGTATGACGCTGGCGGGGCAGAAGGTAAAGGTAGATGGGGGGCCCGAGCGGACGCTTGCCGGCATCACCAATGCCAGCCCTGACGGCAACGATACAGACTTGAGCCGCCTGCTAGACAGCAGTGGGGCACCATACTTGTGCCACGGCCATCGCCCGTGGCTCGGGACTGAGGAGGGTGAAGGGTGTGGCAGGCCCCTTAGAGGCACGCTCCGCAGCGCCGCCAACGTCTATTTCGCCCAAATCTATAGTTCGATTTACCTCCCTCGCAGTGAAGACACAACGGTAGCGGAAGTCATTTCGTTACTGGAGCAACCACCAATCAGCACCTTCGTCGGCATCCTGCGAAGTGCTGGGGTTGTTCCCACGCCAGCGAACTTGCGGGCACAGTTCCACGAACTAGTGCACGGCTACACCGATCGGCAGCTTGAAGAAGCCATGGCCACGGTATGCGGCAGTGGAGGGCAACAGCAGCGACAGCCAACTGCGGGTGACGATGCCGAAACGGGATTCCGGCGGCAAGAGTACGACACGCTCGTTACCGCCGCCGACTTCGACCAACTCGTACTGAGGCCCGCCAATCTCCGGGATTACGCGCCCGACTTCTCACGTTTCTTCTCGCATGTCACCCTCGTCCACAAGTTGCGCGAGACGCGGGCACTTACCGGTTTCACACGGGTCTATGCCGACACAGACCGCGACCTTGCCAGCCAGCAGGCAATGCTTCGACTCAATCCCCCAACCGAGATGTGGTTGCCCGCCTACACGGTGTTCGGCGAAGGGATATTCCTCTCGCTCAACGAGCAGCTACTGCGGCAGTGGGAAGCCTTGCCGGACATTCAGGCCCGCGTAGCACCGCTGCTTGGGAGGTACTTAGCGCTGCGGCAGGCTCGCCATCTCCGCGACCGCCAAATTGGCCCGCGCTACGTCCTCCTGCATACGCTCGCGCACTTGCTCATCAATCGCCTCACCTACGAGTGCGGCTACAGTTCGGCAGCGCTCAGGGAGCGGTTGTACGTATCGGAAAATCCTGCTGCCCCGATGGCGGGCGTCCTGATTTACACGGCCGCTGGCGATGCCGAGGGGACGCTCGGCGGGCTGGTACGCATGGGCAGGCTAGGGCGGCTGGAGCCGCTGCTGGAACGCGCGCTCACGGGGGCGCAGTGGTGTTCCGCCGACCCAGTTTGCATGGAGATGGGCCAGAGCGGAGGCCAAGGGCCGGATTCCTTGAACCTCGCGGCTTGCCACGGTTGCTGCCTGGTGCCGGAGACGGCGTGCGAGGAGTTCAACCGGCTTCTCGACCGGGGCCTTGTTATCGGCCCATTCCGCAATCCCACTATCGGATTCTTCAATCGAGCCACGGAGGGCTAAATGGTATTTCCAGTGCTGTCATTCTTTACGGGGGGAGGTTTCTTCGACCTTGGCTTCAATCAGGCAGGGTTCACGATCTGCTGGACAAACGAAAACAATCCCGTGTTTGTAGCGGGATATGAGCATGGCATGTCTTCCTGGCTCTCTTCACTCGGCAAGAAACGGGACGTAACAGCAGAGATTTCTAATACGAGCAGTGTTTGCGATCTGCCCGCAAAAAAGGTGCTTAGTGAAGCGTTTTCCGGACCCCGCCCCGAAATCTTTGGGGTAATCGGTGGTCCACCATGCCCCGACTTTAGTAAGGGCGGAACCCATGCTGGCGGCAACGGGCAGAATGGGAAACTGACCAGTGTGTTCACAGACATAATTTGTAGTATTAAGCCGTCTTTTTTTGTCGTTGAGAACGTGCCAGGCCTTTACCGTTTTCATAAGCATCGGGAGTTTCTCTTTCGCAAGATCGCCCAATTGCAGGACCACGGATACGTTGTCGATTACAGGATCCTTAACGCACTCGAATTGGGTGTCCCGCAAGATCGTGAGCGGTTATTTGTCGTCGGCTTCAAGAAATCGCTGGCCGAGCGTGCGATCGGCCAGAGGCTCATGGCGGACGAGGGCGGCTGGTTTCTGTGGCCGGAAATCGAGCCCTATAATGGGGCGAAGTCGCTTGCTTGGCCCAAGGTGATTACGTTTGGTAAACAGCCCGCGAAGCCAAATGAAATCCCTATCGAACTGACGGTGTATCCTGCACTGATTGGTAACGGCGACCCGGAGAAGATTGCAAACGGGGAAGATGTCTTCAACCCGTACTCCAGCAAGTTCAAGGAAGTTAAAGAAGGCGATGTTTCAGGCAAGTCATTCAAGAGGCTTCACCGGTACCGTTTCAGTCCGACCGCATGGTACGGCAACCAAGAAGTCCATTTGCACCCGTGGAAAACACGGCGTCTATCTGTGCGCGAAGCACTGCGGATCCAGTCAGTCCCAGATGAATATGTTCTGCCGGAGGAGATGTCGCTTTCGGCCAAATTCAAGATGACCTGCAACGGCGTGCCATGCGTCATGGCATTTCATCTAGCAGGTGCGGTGAAGTGCTTTCTCAAAAAGGCGGTGCAATGAGCCAGTCAGAGCCTCGCTGCCGGAGCTACTTACTGAATGTAGAAGCCGTTGCCCGGGCGCTTTCGGAGTGCTACTCAGATCATGCACATGGAAACAAGGTGAATCCTCTGCGAGAGCTGATCTTCATCATTTGCAGCGTCCAGACAAATGAAACGCTTTACCGATCAACGTACACAAAGCTAATGTCAGTCTTTCCGAGATTCGGTCAGCTTGCCGATGCCTCGGAGGACGACATTGCCGCAGCAATAGCTCATGGCGGCCTTTCACGCCAGAAGGCCCGCACGATCTGCGCCATTCTCTCTAGATTAGAGTCCGATTTCGGCACTCCGACCCTCTCGCCGCTGCGGGCCATGACCGATGCTGAGTGCGAAAATTACCTGGAGTCACTGCCAGGCGTTGGAAGAAAAACCGCGAGATGCGTCATGATGTATTCGCTCGGCCGCGAAGTGTTCCCGGTGGATTCTAACTGTTGGCGCATCTGCCGCCGACTCGGCTGGGTGCGGCCCACTCGACCTGACAAATCATGCTCTCCCCGCGACATGAACCGTGTCCAAAAAGGAGTGCCGCCGAACCTGCGCTTCAGTTTGCATGTCAACTTTGTATCCCACGGAAGGAAGTGCTGCCTCCCTTCACATCCCCGCTGCGACGGTTGCTGCATCCGCCAGTTTTGTAAGACCGGGGGAAGAGCTTGACCGAGTGTCGGCACGGGGCCAAAAGATTTGAAGAAAATTGCTAAGAAACATCAACAGAAATTGCGCCCTGAAGAGTATATGCGCCTGGCCATTACCATGGCGCAGAAGGTCCCCCGATATCCCTTCGGGGCCGTCATCGTTCGCCGGACAACTGGAGAGATTCTCGCGAAGGGGTACAACCGTTCTTCTCGCAACCCTACCCTCCACGGCGAAATCGATGTCATCAATCGCTGTGCGGCCAAGCATACACCGGTTGATTGGACCGCACTCGATTTGTATACAACCGCTGAACCCTGCCCCATGTGTCAGAGTGCGATCGAGTGGGCGGGCATTGCTACCGTGTACTTTGGGACCTCGATTCCCTTTCTCCAACAACTCGGTTTGCGGCAGATCGATATTCGGGCCGAGGAGGTGTCGAGGCGGACACCCTTTCGGAACACGAGAGTGATTGGGGGGATTCTGGAGCAGGAGTGTAATGCGTTGTTTGAGGAGGCGCAGCGGAGTGGCGCTGAATAACAAATTTCTCGATCATCAAAAAAGATGGCTGAGCACTGAACCATGTCGTAAGGAATTTATTTAAGATTTTTGTAGTTGCCGGGGTTTCGGCCCCGGACGACGAGCCTCCTTCGACCTCGCTCAGGAGAGGCCTTTTGTTTCAGCAAAAGTGGCCAAAACCATTGACGCCTCGTCTGGCTTTATTGAAGAGGAGGGACGCGAACTTTTTGAAGAGCGGCCCAACTCGCCGGGCTCAAACAAGGTCCGCAACGGATAAGAGCGTCCCTCCTTGGGGCCAGCCGACAGGCGTCGGACTACAGACGAAACGTTCATGCTTGAGTTCCGGCCTTGCATTCACACCTACTCCCAACCCCCTTCCAACCTTCCGCAAAATTTAGAATAGTTAACTTTTCTCTGCGGGTTCTTCTGGGGAAAAAGTTTGAGCCCTTCGGCATGCCTCAGGCCAGGCATCGCGAGTTTGGTCGCCCCACGTTGAACCCCTAGATAATGGTCCTGGGGTCACCCATGAGCAGGCTGTCTTAGGCCAGATTGTTCATTAATCCCAATCCGCTGATAAGGACGAGCATGCCTCCTATGACCTGCTTGAACCACTGATCGTTTTTCAAAATCGCATCATGAAATTTGAGTCCGATCACATGACCGATGGCTGCGATGGGGAGGAGTACAAGGGCGGTGAGCAGATGCAGCTCGACTCCGAGTATCACGAAGGTACTCATTTTTATCGTCACGATGGTAAACCAGAGAACGTACAACGTGTTACGTAGTTGATTGGTCGCGACATTTTTCATGGTGACCGCAACCATCAGTGGTCCACCGGTCAGTGACGTTCCCGCCACATACCCACCAAGCGCAAGCAACAGCCTGTCGCTCCAACTTTTCTTGCTATTGATGGAAAGGTTCAAGAGCCACATCAATCCATATGCGAGTGAGATGGCATAAATAAAGATGAGCAGCCACTCAGTCGGCAACGTAATCAGGCCGAACACACCAATCAAGGTCGTGGGGATGACAAACAGCGTGGCGTGCCGCAAATAGGGCCAATCGACATCGTGAATACCGGTATGTAAGGTCAGAGCCGAAAAAAACAGGAGATGCGTTCCGATGACCGGCAACCAAAATAGTGGTTGGTCATAGAGAAACAGCATGAGTGGGAGTCCAAGCGCAGCACCACCAAACCCAAGCCCGCTGCGCACAAACCCTGTCCAGATAAACAGGACTCCCACGAGGAGTAGCTGAGTGATCGTGAAGTCAAAGAGGATGTTCGTCATGGATCGTGCGTTTACTGAAAAAAGCCGCCAACGGGGTTCCCTGCCTGCACGCTCGCCGATGAAGCCAGCTTTGGCTCGCAAGCCCGTAGGTCGGTCGCCAATCTTGAATACCCACGTACTGTCCGAAATACAGGTCAAGTCAGTTTATACAGGTTATATCATGCAACACATCAGGAATTTTCGAGACAGGACTTCTCAACGTACCATTTCCCTCACAGTCAGATCTGCTTTAAACAATTATCTATCCCATACAGGCAAAGATGGTCACATAAATTTGAAGTATTACACCTCTGAGGGGTCCGACCGAGAAGTGTAGATGGATTCACGCTTACTACTGGCGGAAATGACTGAGGCGAGAAAGATTAGGAATGCGGAATGAAGAGTAGAAGAGGAAGGGTCCTCGTCCAAGCGATCCTTTCATCCAGTTCCGAGTAAGCCCAATTTTCCTTCTCTGGTCATGGCTTTGATTACCGCTTCTCTTTTGAGCGCCTGGCCTCTCGTCTCCTGAATTTCGGTGAACACCACCGTGAACGGCCCACGGTGTCTGGTATATTTGGCCCCCTTACCTTTCGAATGCTCCTTAAGACGACGCGCCAGATCCACGGTGATCCCCGTGTACAAACTGGTATCGGCGCATTCCAACATATACACTGTCCAAGCCATCAACACCCTCCCCCTTCTCTTTTTGCTGCCCCCGTTTGCCTGTGAGTGACATGAACCCTACCCATTCGAGGCCAAAGGGATCTCACCTGACAAATCGTGCTCTTCCCCCTGAACGACTAATCGTCAAGCAGCGGATGCCCCACCCCCGAAAAGATGCCGATCATGATTCCGGTCACAAATTGGGCATGCACGACATAGGAAACCTTTTTCAACTCCTGAGGAGAAAATCGCCATGGGAGGAAAACCCAAACACACCTTGCCACAACACCAGGGCCAGGACGGCTGGGACAAATAAAATGTCTGCATGCAGGCAGGCCGACCATCGCGAGGTGCAATAGGATGGCCGCAATGGCGGCAGTCGCCACATAGATGTGCGTGCTAATTAAAAAATTGAGAAGGGTTTTGAATGGGGGGATCGCCGATACGTCATACTCCTCCAGGACAAGTCGTTGCGCAATCCCACCCTGACCAACCGTCAATTTCACCAATGTTCTTCAATACATAATGACCAGAGCCCAGACGCCGAGGGTCACGAAGACTTGCCCATTTCGCGCAGAAACGTTTCGTGCTCGGGATGCTCAGGTCGATTCGGATAGATGGAGAGGAAGTTTCGGACAAAGGACCCAAAACCATATTCACCTCGATCGGGCTGATGGAATCGAGCTCCCGTAGATCCCAGGTGAGGCAGCCCGACTCGCCAGGCTCAAACAACGCCCCCCCACTGTTGATCACGGCAGCATGGGTGACCGACCTGAAGGTGGTGGAGAGAGGAATTTATTTATTTTTTCTGCTACCCGATAAGGAAGGTCGAGAATAACAATCTGGACTTCCTTTGGGCGGACTGCAGGAACCTGTCCCGCCATTTCCATGGGAAAAATGCGCTCCGAGGACAAGAGGGTCAAAAGGTTTCCGGCACATCTTCCGCCTAACTACCCGTTTCTGTCCTTACCCGTTTTTATGATTTGACTGCGGCTTCGTCCGAAATGGCAATATCCTCTGCATTCTCATTTTTAAAGATCGTTTTGGCACAATCCGTAGTATCTGGATTTTCTGAATGCACCGAGATCAGAATTTTGCCTTCTTTAATCTTCCCTTCATAGAGCTTGGCTTCATACTCAGGGATACCCATGCCGACAAGCCCGCCGGTCAGGCCTCCTACGGTAGCTCCCACTGCCACTCCTCCCAACGCAGCCATAATTGGACCGGCAGCCACAAACGGACCTATGCCCGGCAGCGCCAGTGCCCCGATCCCCACCAACCAACCAAGAGCCCCGCCCAACACCCCGCCGGCTCCGGCTCCCGTGACAGCCCCCTCCGGAGCCTTCGTGTGCTTTTCGTGTGCTAAATCCTTGGCCCCATGGGTGTCCGGAAAAAGCACAGAGATATCCGTACTCGCAAATCCTGCATTTTTGAGTTTGTCGACAATTTCCTCGGCTTGCAAAAAAGTTGTCGCAATACAAAATACGGCTTTAGCCATCGCGCACTCCTTTTCCGGGGGATAAAGAGGTTATTTAATCGTTTTCCACTTCAAGCAGATTTATGACATTGTTCAGGCCAACAATTAACGTGGCGATTTTCAAAATCCGCCTTCGCTCATCCTGAGTATCCACCGGTCCGCGTAGGGTGGCTTTTCCATTCAACGTGACAATTTTAATATTATGGGCATTCATGGATAAGGTGGTATCGGCCATAAGTTCCTGCCGGATACGCCGGGTCATTTCCACATCCTCCTCACTGCCTTTGGATTGATCGAAGGGAGTTAATGTATTGTTATCATCGTCCCGAAGGTTTTGTTCAGAATTTTCGACCGAGTCTAAGGCGACAACGACGGAGCCCGGGAGTGTATGACCGGAAACGAAGGTGACATCCCCTAGCCCTGCCAGACCAACACAGGCCAGAACCATCAGACAACCTTTTACATGCTTCATCCTGTCTCCGCCATAAGGTTAGTGTAGTCGCAATCAAGGGAGATGAGCCGCCTCCGATCAGATTGATGAACGTGACCGTCGTTTCCCTTTGCTCGGTGGGCATACCTTACCCAAACCTACCTAAAAATGCCACCCTTTCCGGGGCATAAAACACCGATGCGTAGAGTCACGATGGATAACCGCTGAGGAAGGGAAAGCCCTGAAAATTCGGCCTAACTGGCAAAGGAAAATCCAAGAATATTGTCGTCCACAAAGACCTTCTGGTGAAGGTATCAATGGCAGGGTATCATCCTTGCCCATTCCCACTTGCCCTGTGTGCCGGAAAGAGGTCTCAATCGCGGTGACCTCGCGACGACCAAGCGGCCACATGTGGTTTCACAGATCGTCCGATCTAATTCTCGCATAGCCTAGGCTAAAAGCAACCGTCCGTGGAACTGGACAGCCAGACCACCCTTAGAGAGAATCGTTGGCTTGTCGATCATTGTTTTGGGCATATCCTCACATGGGTTTTTGGGTAGGCCGATAGCGTTCGCCCCTCAATTTCGCACCATTTGATGAATCAGGTCGGCCATATGGAATCGGGACGAAGGAGTTCACCGGTGGCCGTTATAACTCGCAGGGGTAAGGGAAGATCGGCCCATTGATTGGCACGTCAGGTCATTCGGCTAACCTGAAAGGGGGATAGATAGAGGGAATCTATTCATTTTTTTTAATCCGATAATGAACATCGAAAAGTATAGTACGCCCCCTCCTGTTTGCACGGAATGAAAACGAGAAGCAGAAGAAACGAAATCGATATCGCCTTGATCAACAGCATGCAGGAGGCATACCCCAGGCCAAAAATCCGCTAATCAGACCGTTCTTTACGAGTAGGGTGACGTCACATGTAAGGTCTTGATCAGACGTCTAAATGATTCAGGCCTGGATTGGCTCTCATCAAAAATATAGCCATGTTGCCGTTGTGCGGATTGTAAAAACCGGTATCGGGAATCCGGGGGGACACCCATCAACATCGAAAGCGAAACCAGATATTCTCCGGATCCCCTGGCGATATCCTCTTCCAAATTATCAAAGTTGACGACCACAAACGCAATCTTTTTATGGTCAGCATTGAGCATGCCATCTGCATTGAACCAGGCCCCCGGTGTCGTGCTGGAGAGGAATTCTCTGGTGGGCTCGGTGAGATCGCTCGTCGCTTGACTGGTCCCATCTGTCAGTCTGGTAAATGAATCTGTCGAAGCGTCCGTGAGCTCGGTGGAAGCATCAAAAGGAGCTTTGGTCAGGTCAGTGGTGGCATCGGTAATACACCCCGTGAGAAATCCGCCTATAAGCATGGCGACACACAAACTTTGTATGGCATGGCAGGAAAACGGCTGCTTTGGGCTATCACAGAACTCCTCTCCTGCAACGGTAACGGGCACAAAACAGAGAGGGGATGTCTGTGGAATCCAAAACCCTATGGTGAAACGATAGAGGTGGCGAAAATAGGTAATCATGCGCGGTTCCCCCTTGAGTAGGAAATGGAATGAATGATGAATGAATAGAAATTATATCCAACCACCCTGCTCCCGTTCGTTCCCCAAATTCATGCTGAAAGGATGGATTTTTGTATTCTTGACTCACCCATTAATTTTTTCTGTAGCAGGTCTTTATGCGGGATGGACCGGGCGGGACTCAACACCCCCACCCAGGTTCAGGTAGTCGGTCGGGACTTTCACGGCTCCTTACTGACATTCTCCCGGTGCGAGCTTATTGCGAGAAATCCGGAAATTTGAATAGACCAGATGGCATGGAGTTCAAACGGCCACGGTCTCCCCGATCCAGATAGATGGCAAGGAATGACGACGAGGAACGAGCCCGATTTTTCCTATTGGTGGTCTACTACCCGCACGCTCAAGGCATATTGATTGAGGCGTTCCGCTCTGAGCGATGCGATCGCCTCCGCTTTTTCCCTCATGGGCTCTTCTATGGATCCACAATTGAGGCACCGCACGGCATCATACATCCAAACAGATCCATTGTTTTCCATGCCGTAGAACTGATCCAACATTTGAAATCCTCCGCAACGTACACAATTCATCATAACCTCCTGGTTATCTTTGATCATTCCCATAAGATGGCCCTCTCCGCAGGCCTCTTCTGTACAAACTCGGCCTATGATCGGCCGACCCGATATCATCACCTCCATAAAATTATAGGCCCCCGGGCAAGGCCTGTCTGGTCAATATTGCTCAGGGGTGAGAACGGAAACGGAGGCTCCGCTAGAGGTGTTGCGGCTCACCTTCATTGAACCAAAGGAGGAAACCTAGTCGTGGAGGACGACATTCAGAAGAGACCTGTGCACGTGCAACTCCTTGTCCAATCCGCTGTCGTATTCAATGAAGCCCAGTTTTCGAAACTTATTCATAAAGAAACTCACGCGAGAGCGCGTGGTGCCGATCATATCCGCAAGCGTTTCCTGACTTAATTTCGCAATGACGGTCTCCGGTTCGCTTTCTTTGCCGAAATGGGCCATGAGGAGCAGCAGGCGCGCCAGTCGTTTCTCGCTGGAATTGAAGAGCTGATCGACCAGATCCTCTTGGATGCGGAGGCTTCGAACCAGGAGATGGGCGAGGAAGAGTTCGGAGAAGGTGGGTTCTTCGTGAAGCACCTGGATCATGGCCGCTTTCCCAATGCGTACAATCTTTGCGACACCGGCCGTCGTCGCGGCCTCCAAACGCAATACCTGCCCGGTGAGACAGGCTTCCCCAAAAAAGGTCGCTGGTTCCAGAATGGCCACAACGGCCTCTTTGCCGCGCTTGGACACGACCGTGAGCGTGACTTTTCCTTCCAGAATGTAATAGACGGCATCTGCCGCATCTCCTTGCGAAAAAAGAACACGGTTTTTTTCACACGATATAATGGTTTTGCCGTTCCCGACTTGTCTCAGGAAGGTTTTCGGATTGAACGAGGGTGTTCGTTTAGGTGCCATACTTCCTTTTGATTTAGGAAAGGTGCTTCACTCTGGATACCAGACGCTCGGATACCATCTCTCTTATGAAGCCGTGCCGACCGAGCAACGAAGGATGTCTTCCAACTCCACCCAATTAAATGGTTTATACAGACAGGCCCGCGCCCCTGCCGCAATCGCCTGGCCCTCCATGTGGCCGTCAGAATGCCCGGTGAGCATGACGACCGCTAGGGAAGGATACCGCTCCTTGATGTGCTCTAAGACCGTCAAACCCGTGATTCCAGGCATCATATAATCGAGGAGGACGAGGTCATATTCCGCCTGTGCGAGCATCATCAATCCTTCACCACCATTTTCAGCAAGATCTACCGTGTGCCCGGAATATTCCAAGCGGATTTTTAGCAGATTACGAATGGCAGCGTTGTCGTCGACCACGAGAATGTGTTGCTTGATCATTTCAAGAGGACCTTTCCTATTAGAAATGGATTGGCATGCGATTGCGAGGTATCGCCCCTTTTAGTTCGAAATAGATCATGTGCTTCCCGATACGTGAGTCATTCTCGTTTTTCTAAGATACTTTTCCGTGAACACTACCTCCTGAAATCGAAAGGCTGTCCACACTACCTTGAGCAACGGATCAGAATAATCTGGACCTCGCTCGTGCATGATGTCCCTTATGCTTTGGTCTGGGGATTCATATGAGCATTCATGGCCATCCGCTCCGTTACGCAGGCCCTAATGGCTTCATCGAAAGAAGACACAAGGAGAAAATTGACAATTGTACACGGCTGGCATGAAGCCGACTGGGATGAACGGACCACCCCCTTTCGTCGAACTCCACCGATGGGTGACTCTTCTCCGGCGCCTGGTGGTTAACCCCAACGTAATTGACCTTGCGGTTGAGCCGTACCTGTCTAGGAGTAGTCTCGTCATCAATCTGCCACCCGATACCCTCCCTCGGGTCAGTAATCGATGTCTTCTCACCCGCCTTGCCTATGATGTCCGTTGATCCGACGCTGATGGCCCCGCTGACAAGTAAAACAGTGCACACGATGATGAGATAGGGTATTTTCATAATTTGTTCTTTTCTGAATTGGATGCTTCCGCATTGCACTCTTCTTGGAAATTTCTCGTCAGGGTATATTTGGGTGTGCCGTCTCGGCCGTAGACGAGTTCTGGCCTTGTTTCTCCCACTTCATGAGTGCATCTTTTTTGTCGCCGTACCGTTCCTGCACCTTGCCGATAATGGTGTCGTCAATTCCTTTGATCTGCCGTAAGGCATCATTGGTGAACTTGCCATACTGCTGCTTGAATTCACCTTTGAACTGCATCCATTTTCCTTTGAATTGATCTGCGTTCATGCGTTTCTCTCCCCCGTCAAAGAATCAAAATCGCCGGGAAACCGCCTCACTCACCCCTGCTATCCCTATTCTGATTATGGTTCATTATGGAGGGCGGACCGGACGATGTCTGGTCAATATTGCTCACGCTGGAAAATTTACCTTAAGGAAGGATTTGGAGGGAGCATTCAAAAAAAACGTCCTGCTCAGACACAGACTGTCCTGCCTCCGACTGGAACCCTGCCAATCGCAGGGGTGACGGACGCGAGTTGCTACTGTAGACACGGCCTGGAGTTGAATGGTGAGGTCATTCACCCACAAGGAGTGTAAAGTCCCGGACTCGGGGCCGATAGGCGGTCATTTGCCAATGGACGTACTTCCTTATCCGTACAATGTGTTCCTGGCATTCGTAAGAATCGCCTTTCTCTTCCATCATTTATCAACTGCCCATACCCTTTGCCTATGCTTCTTACATGTCTCCGGGGCACTGGGAGTGACTGCTCCCCGAAGGAGAAATGTTCCCCGGCACGGAAAGCCAGCGTCTCGTTTCTTTTTTCAATACATGAGGGGAGATATGCAGATGGAGTTGTGACGGGAGGGTGGCATTGAGCCAAAATACGTCTCTAAACTTGGTAATGGTGTGCATACAGGACTGGCATAACGGTAAATGCCACATCCGGTATTCACACCCATACCCTTCCCTGAACATCTCATACCATTTTTCCTCTTCCACACACCGGTTATACTGAGGTTCACTTTTACGACAGAATGGCGATAACGGTTTCAGAATTTTTTGGACGTTTTCATGGAAGACTTCAGGTTGACTCCGTTGCGTCTCAGCTAATGAGAACAGGTCCTGGTCGGTCAATCCGATTTCTTCAACCGCCTGGTGCCATCCTTTTTGCCTCCACCGTTCGAAACCCTTATAAATCTCCAGCGTTTTTCCTTTTTCCAATCCTAGAAGAAGACCCACCTCGGCGGGTTTCATGCCATAAAAATGATAGAAAAGACAGATGAGGGCATCACGGCTTACCGCAGCACGACGGAGCAGTCCTTCAATGAATCGGTACAAAATGGAATTTGAAGTCAGCGAAATGTTTGATTCCTGGAATCTTTCAAGGAAATCCGAAATAAAGCCGTCCAACAACACCGTAGGATGACCCGGCAATTGAGATGGGCAATACTCAATAAACCAGACAACCAGGTCAAAGGACAGCCTGCGAAGTGATTTTTCATGTGAGGTGTCGTCGACCCATTGCCCCATGTCCTGTAAATTTCGTTTGATAATGCCCGATGACCGTTCCAGGAAAAACGGAAAATCGGCCGAAATACTTTCCTGAAATTCTTCTTGATTCGTCACCAGCCCCTTGACTGAAGAAGTAAGCGTTTTCACGGCGTGCTCCTTTCAACCGAATAAGACCATATATATCCACGGTGTTCGGAGCCCCTTCACCTTTACCGTCCTGTTTGGAGATCACAGAGGCGCTCATTCAACGCAAACGTGGATACATGATGTTGGACATTTTTGGAATGAGACTTGGTTCGGTGATACCTGTTCCGGCTTTTGAACATTTTGGCATTCCTCACCTTCAGATGATTGGCCAGTATGGCGGGAAGGCCTGGCCCCGTCTGTTCAATATTGCACAAATTGCGTGAATTTAAATGAGTACGTGACCGCGGTTGTTTCGGACCGGAGAAGCGGCCCCGCCGCCACAAGGGGTTCCATCAAGCGCCCAGTGGGTCCGGCCAGGCCCCCGTGCGGCACATAGCTCAGGTACGTACAAGTTCACGCAATGGCACAGGGCCAGATTGCTTTGCCGTTCCCAACTCAATCAGGGACTGGACACAAATCAAACACATGTGTGGTCCAAAGGTTTTTGATGAACAGGACAGTTGCAAATCGGTCGAGCCACACATACGGCAGTAGACCAGATTCAGTGGGGCAGGGTTTAAAAACAATCGGGCAGATCGGCAGGTCATAACGTCTCCTCCTATAGCCAAGGATGCGAGAGGGGTTGCGTTTGTTAGTCCATTCAAAGCATAGCAAAGAGATAGCATGAGATCTGGTCAAAATTGCTCACTGATGCGAAACGCCACAGTGCAGCCGAGTGGCACCTTATCCCAACCCTGAGGAAATTCCACTCTTGATAAGCAATGCGCACTTTGTTCTCCCTGCGCGTTATGGCAAGCCGGGACGCTGATGTGGCGAGAAGAGGTGATTTCCCGACCTCCTTCAGAGGTTGCGGATTGTTTATATGAGCCCACACGTGGATTGAGCCGGCCCTCCAGCAGATTTCGAACTTCCTCCCTTCGCTTTCGGTTGACACCAAAATCGGAGTAGCCGACCCGTGATCCCGACCGGTCAGATTGGCATCCGATCAAAATTGCCTAATGATGAACAGAGAAAAATGCATAGCTAAGGGCACCGAGCGTATCGCCGCCACACACCACAGCATCACCAAATTGCAGGGCTTGGTCGGGACAATAGGTCGAATAGACGGCCCCCACCACCACGTTTACCCCGTTTTCTGAATTCCCTCCCAATCTCAGAGGCGCGTAGAGTGGTAACAGGTCAGAATCCATAGCTTGACGAAATCGCATCGAAATTCACGTCTTCCACGGCCTCATCGACGAGATCCACGTGCCAGGACCAGCCGTGTAAGTGGCGATCACCGTCAAACTCCGTTTCAGAAACCAAACCCACTACGGTCCGATGCGGTCAGACCATAGGTATTATTCCGGGATAGGGATCTACCCAAAAAGGTCTTCGTGTTTAACTGCCACCTGGGACCGCGAAGGCCTGTGTCAGGTGCCTTAGCTCCATGGTTGATCCTCGATAACAAGTCTGATGACAAACACGACTGGTTCTCGCTTTGGAGACCAAGGCATCTTTCTCTTTCGGAAGCCAAAGCACACAGAGCCCATGAATGATGTGTTGTGTTGGGGCCCGACCTTACTTGGGCCTCGTGACCATGCTGGCTGGTTGATCCAAAATTTGCGTCCCTCGCACTCCAGTTTCACGACCATCCGCGCAACACGAAAATAAACCATTTCCCGCTTATGAACCCTGCCGTCCTGCCTACTTAGCGGATCGGTCGATGAGGCATCGGTTCAGGGCCCAATATCTTCAGGAGGCTTGCTCTGTCCCCTGCATGTTCTTTTTCCTGCGCAAGGATCCCTTCCAAGATGTGAGAGGTCGTGGGATCATGCGCCCCGACGGAGGCGACCAGTTCCCGATAGCTGTTAATCGCAATGCGCTTGGCTATCAGGTCTTTCGCAATCATCTCCCTCAATGACTCCCCTTCAACATATTCCGGGTAACTCCGGTTCAGGAACCCGTCGGGAGACAGATTCGGCTTTCCCCCAAGTTGGACAATGCGTTCGGCCAATTGATCAGCATGGGCTTGTTCCTGCACCGCGTGGTGGAGAAACTCAGCCTTCGAACTGAAGGAGCTAATCCCCGCGGCCATGAAGTTGTGGCGCTTATAGCGAAGGACGCAGACGATTTCTGTGGCGAGTGCTCTATTGAGCAACTTGACCACCCTGTTCGCCGGGATATTGAACCCAGCGGTCATGGGGCCATTCCCAAGCCCTTTTCGTTCCCGTGCCCAACGCATCTTCACCTCAGCCAGCCCGATAGTTTCTTTCACGATTCCATTCTTTTTCATGATTTCTCCTTTGGCGGGGAGCCGGCGGTTCTCTTCTAACGCTCACATGTCGCCCAAGGCCTTTTTGCATCCTCCCACATAGCTGCAACCGTTCCTCCACTGACTGCCCAATCATATTGGAGAAAAACTTCTCAATGGAGGACGCCCTACTCCAAGGCTTATAGTCAAGGAGATGCAGGTATTCCCACCCATTCATGAGGATGATCGAAATAAACCCCGCCTATCTGCCCATGTTCCTGAAGACTCATTCAATGGATAGGAAGACGATGACGGGTGTCATATCAATCGGGCTCTGTCATCTCCAATTCCCCTGGCTTGATCATTATGGCGGGACGATCGGCAACAGTCTGGTCAAAATTGCTCAGGTGGGAAGAATTGATCCCCTAACAGCATTAGGTGCTGGTGGGCGCTTGCGCGATTGGAATTGGATTTGGGCCGGACTATTCCAACAGAATGGCGCGATCTTCTGCCTATCGGTCCTCATTCGACCATAATTGTGTCCCGCCGGCGTGCGGTTTTTGGAGGGATGAATGGTATTGATTAAGCCATGGCCATGGGGAATTGCTGACGGGTTCGCCCCCCTTGGACTACCTGGGATGTCGTGTTTCGATGTTCGAGAATCAGGGGGTCAAGAAGCTCTCCACACTGGAGACACCGTAGAGCCCAAAATCCATTCTCACCAGTGCCGTCGTATATGTCCGTGCAAAACACGAACAAACAGGCCCTGGCACCTGGGACATGTGAATGCCGAATCGAGGGAAAGTGAGATAACTGAGTGAGACGAGGAAAGAGTATTGGCTTCGTTTGATTGATTACTATTCATCATGCGCTCCCCCCTGATTAAGGATCAACAAACGTTCCTGGCTCATTGTGTTCACCCTTCGATGCTTGACATGTGAGGCCTTTTTTTTAGTGTGAGATGGTGATCGTTTTATTTTCGCTTCGAATCGGCCCTTATCAGCCCTTAACTTCCCGTGATTGACCATTATGGCGAGAAGACCGGACGCTGTCTGGTCAAAATTGCTCAGGTTGGAAAATTATTAGGATAACGAGGAGTAGGGTTCATCTCCACCTCCGTTTTCCATGATTGTTCACCGCATATGTGCATGCCACGAGCGGCCATACTCAACCCTATCAGCCCCATCCCTTCTCGTCTGTTCCTTATGGCTCACAGTAAGGACTCACGATCCTGCGTCCATCGGTGTTCTAACGCAAAGGATGGCAGGCATTCAGAGAAAAGCCTTGGATTGACGGTAGAAATTGGGGAATCGATTGCACAATGAGTGCACAAGACAGGCAATGGAATACGACCGTCCGCGCACTTTATCAAGTCGGAGGTAGGGGGAAAGGACGGGTACCAACGAACTTGTGAAAACAGACCACGGAGATCACGAACCGAGCGCGGTCGGACTACATTCTGAGAGGCGATCCGGCCAATGGTTGACTCATCCGGAATGGCCCGGTTGACTTATGCTGGTGCTGACTGAGGATAGACAAGTGATTTCCGGAGGTGCCCAACCTGCCCGGTTGACAGGCAGGTTGGCATTGGCATTCCTTCTGACTTGTAGCCCGCTTACTTCTTTACGGGAGGATCGGCATGTTGCAGATCCTTCTTTGGTTACTTTTTCTTCATGTCCTTATGAGCGTTTTGAGCAGAAATATCTTTGAGAGATTCTTCGCTGTTCTCCAAGAGTTCTTCTGCTGCCACAGCGGCTCCACCCTCATGAGTCTTTTCAACGTTTTGTTCCAGCTCCTCTTTGGTGACCGGATCGGGGACCACCTTTTTCGTTCCCACGAGTTCGTCACTGCGTGTCCCCGGCCCACTGCCGTCCGCGAAACTTTCTTCTTGACCTCCTGCAGTGCTTCGTTGAATCTTCGCCGGTACATTGTCTTCGGGGTTTTTGGAAGTTCCAGTTTCCCCCCCCACCATCTCAGCCAAGGCTCCCGTTCCCAGCAACAGGCTCACACATGCGACTCCACCGAGTACTTTACATACGTTCATCACCAACCTCCTTTAAATTACACACATCAGTGCGTCACAAACCTGATGCGCAAGCAGAACCATGTCCTGCCTGGTGGATAATTTTTCTGACCAAACTCCTTCACGTTAACACCTGCCTCATGTGTCGTCTGGTCAATTTTGCTCAGTCATAAAGAATTGAAACGGTGGCACTGCTGGAACGCCGACTGTCTCAGTCCCGCGTCACTGATCCAAGGGATGGGAAACGGAATGGAAACCTAGTCGTGGAGGACGACATTGAGGAGGGAGCTGTGCACATGCAAACCGCCGTTGTACTCGATGAAGCCCAATTTTCTGAATCTATTCATGAAGAAACTGACGCGGGAGCGCGTCGTGCCGATCATCTCGGCAAGCATTTCCTGACTGACCTTTGCAAGGACCGGTTCCGGCTTGCCCTCTTTGCCAAAATGGGCCATTAACAACAGCACACGCGCCAGCCGCTTCTCAGCCGAATTAAACAGCTGATCCACCAAGTCCTCCTGGATACGGACGTTGCGAGCAAGAAGATGTTCCATGAAGAACGTGGAGAAGGTGGGTTCGTCATGGAGCGCCCGGATCATCGCCTCCTTGGATATTCTAACCAGAGTGCAGTCCTCCAGGGTTGTCGCCGTGGCCATGCACACCCGCTGCCCGGCGAGGCAACCTTCCCCTACAAACCCCGCAGACTCCACGATCCCGACCACGGCTTCTTTCCCCTGCTTCGAGACCACCGAAAGTTTGATCTGGCCGGACTGAATATAGAACACAGCATCCGCGACATCCCCTTGTGAAAAGAGCGTCTGCTTTGGACGGACTGTCAAAATTGTTTTCCCGTAACCGCTTTGCGTCAGGAATAACTGGAGATTAAAGGGAGATTCCGACTTGCCTTCCATAGGCTGCCTCCTTTGAGAGCCTGAAGTAGAATTTTTATAAGGAAGAGGGAGATTCGAGCAAAAACCTGGTCAATCAAAATATTATTCCCTAAATACAATTTGAGCAAGACATATCTTGAAGTCTGAAGCGAGGGCTCAGGAGTCTTTCCTGGGACGATAGGGCCAACCTTTTGACCAACCGTTCTACCCACACCCCCCTGGTCATTTGCGGCCATTCCACTCTGAAAATGCCAAGGTACAAGCAGAACCACAGATTTCCCTGGCACCTCAGGAAAACCCCTCCTTCTCCCCATGGCAACCGGAAATTCCCTGGTGAAGAATCACCACACCACATTCTGTGACTCCTTCTCCTTCCAAAATCAGATCTGGACAAAGGTTCCAAACAGGAGCCAAGGTGTCCAAAATCCATGAACCATTTCCTAAAAAACAACTGTAAAATCAGGCATCTACCAACAGCTTTCTTCATTCACCATTGGCGTAGGATTTGCTAGATCAAACTTTGATTGCGATGAGAAGCCTTTCCGGCCTTCCCGAAAATTTTTCAAAAACAAGGTCCATTTTGTTAAAAGAGAACCCCGTGATAAGGAAATGTGTTACGAGGGCTTGCAGACTCTCCCGTGGGGAACTGTATGTGGTCTTGTTCGGCTTGAGTCTTTTAATAACCGGCTGTCAGGATCCACCCATCCACGAATTGCAGGTAGCCCGTCAGGCAGTGGAAAATGCCAGGAGAGAGGGAGCCTTGGTCTTCGCGCCTGATCTCTACAGTTTAGCGGATAGTGAGCTGACGATTGCGGAAGAAGAATTTCATGAACAATCCAGAAAGGTATTCTGGGCTCGGGATTATTCCATGGCCACCCGGTTAATGATGTTGGCACAAATCGATGCCCGTGAAGCTCTCTCTCTGGCACAAGAGGAAAAACAGAAAACTTCAATGTCAGACCAAGACCCTCCACCTTTTCTTTCGCACCACAGCGACCTTGAAGAATTCCGTCTCACCAACGGAGACGACCCCTTCCGGAACCACAGGAGAAGGGGTGGGCCTTCAGTTCCCTAACTCAATCAAACCCCTTTGTTTAGGAGAACAAATACAGTATGATCTGAGCAGGGTGGTTGTTATTTTTGAACATGATCTGCCCCCTGACTGCTCTTGAATATTCGCCTTCAGCTTGACCCGTTGGATTGTGATTCACCTGTATTTCGTTCATCTGCCAGCTCTTGGACTTTCGCCTTTTCCCAATCGATCAGGTTGGAATTATGCCTGAGACTCTCATGAAGTTTCTGTTGATCTCAACCCGTCCAGTTCATACATCAGTCTTGAGGAGCCACCCGTGGAAGACATCGTAGATCCGACCGGCAATATGGTCATCCGTTACGGCCTGAGTACGTTCTTCCTCTTCTTAATCATTGTCATCGTCAGGATGGGGATCCATCACAGTCTTTTCCGGACAACCGAGCTTTCCGTGGAAACACAGAGACGGTGGGCGGTCAATCTCAGAAATGGCCTGCTCTTTCTGTTTATTCTCGGGATGATTTTTATTTGGGCACCGCAACTCCAAACCTTTGCCGTCTCCGTATTTGCTGTCGCCGTGGCCTTCGTCCTGGCCACCAAGGAAATCATTGATTGCTTGAGCGGATCGGCCCTTCGAGTGCTGACCAAAACCTATTCGTTGGGTGATCGCATCGAAATTGGAGGTATTCGAGGAAACGTGGTTGACCACAACGCCCTGACGACCACGGTTCTGGAAATCGGACCAGGCCAAACCTCTCATCAATATACAGGGCGGGCCATGGTCATTCCCAACAGCTTTATTTTCGATCACCCCCTAACAAATGAAACCTATTCAAAGAAATACCGTCTCCATATTGTGACGGTTCCCTTGAGTACCGATGATGATTGGAAAACCGCCGAACGCTTGCTGCTGCAAGCCGGAGAAGAAGAAGCCGCCCCGTTTATCAATGAGGCAAGGACCTATCTCAAAAAACTCGAAGGCAAGCTGTGGTTAGACGCCCCCTCCGTTGAACCACGGGTCACCATTCAGTTGCCTGAGCCCGGCCGCATCAATTTATTACTCCGCGTCCCCTGCCCCACTCAATATCCTTCACGCCTGGAACAAGCCATCCTTCGAAAATTCCTTGCTGAATTCTCCTTTGCCCCCCGTCTCATCACACAAGAAACGCATTCCACCCATTAACAATGGATTGGCATTTCCATCCATTTATATGGTAAATCAGTGTTACTCGTTTATCTTTTTCAGCATTCTCGCTGAACAGACGTCCAGCCAAATATTGCGACATCACAACCCATATCGAGACCGCACTTCCTGTGTACGGCCGGGAAACAATTAGTATAGACAGGATTGAGGAAAGGCCTATCCATGATTGTCGACACACTCGAGAATGATTCGCTGTGGTACAAAGATGCCATTATTTATGAACTCCATGTTCGGGCGTTTTGCGATAGTAACGCCGATGGCATCGGTGATTTCAAAGGGCTTACCCAGAAACTCGATTATCTCCAGGATCTGGGTGTGACCGCGATCTGGCTTCTCCCCTTTTGCTCATCTCCCCTCCGGGACGATGGCTATGACATTTCCGACTACACAAATATTCATTCACAGTATGGAACCAGGCGTGACTTCCAGGCGTTTGTCCGGGAGGCCCACCGCCGTGGATTACGGGTGATTACAGAATTAGTGGTCAATCACACCTCAGACCAACACCCCTGGTTTCAGCGCGCACGGAAAGCTCCCCCCGGCAGTAAATGGCGAAATTGGTACGTCTGGAGTGAGACCCCTGAACTGTATTCCGATACCCGCATTATTTTCAAAGATACCGAACATTCAAACTGGTCCTGGGATCCCGTGGCCAAAGCGTATTTCTGGCATCGTTTTTTTTCTCATCAGCCGGACCTGAATTACGACAACCCCGAGGTGCGAAAGGCAATCTTTGGGGTCCTGGATTTCTGGCTGGAATTGGGTGTGGACGGCTTGCGATTGGATGCCGTGCCTTATCTCTTTGAGCGGGAAGGGACCAATTGCGAAAACCTCCCGGAAACTCATGCGTTTCTCAAAACGCTGAGGACGCACGTCGATAAAAAATTCAAAAACCGGTTTTTTCTCGCGGAAGCCAATCAATGGCCGGAAGACGCCGCAGCCTATTTCGGGCAGGGCGATGAATGCCACATGAACTTCCATTTTCCCTTGATGCCCCGCCTGTTCATGTCGATGCAAATGGAAGATCGCTTTCCCATCATCGATATTTTGGACCAGACTCCTGCCATTCCGGAATCCTGCCAATGGGGGCTCTTTTTGCGCAATCACGACGAACTCACCCTGGAGATGGTGACGGATGAAGAACGTGATTACATGTACCGGGTCTTTGCCCATGACAAGCAGGCCAGGATCAATTTGGGGATCCGTCGACGCTTGACCCCGCTCCTCGGGAATGACCGTAAAAAAATTGAACTGATGTACAGCCTGTTATTTTCGATGCCAGGGACTCCATGCATTTATTACGGGGAAGAGATCGGGATGGGCGACAATTTTTATTTAGGCGACCGGAACGGGGTCCGCACTCCCATGCAATGGAGTGCCGACCGCAATGCCGGATTTTCCTATGGCAATCCACAAAAACTCTACCTGCCAATTATTATTGACCCTGAATATCATTACGAAGCCGTCAATGTCGAACTGCAACAAAATAACGCGCAATCCCCTCTCTGGTGGATGAAGCGCATCGTCTCCTTGCGGAAACGCTATAAGGTCTTCGGACGTGGATCCATTGAGTTTCTCCATCCCTCCAATCGGAAAGTCCTGGTTTTCCTCCGGCGTTATCAGGACGAAACCATTCTGGTTGCCGTGAACTTATCCCGCCACGCCCAATGGGTCGAACTCGATCTCGCGGAATTCAAAGGACGGCGCCCCATGACCTTGTTCGGACGGAGTAAATTTCCGGCCATCGGCGATTTGCCTTATCTGCTCACCCTGAGCGGGCACGCATTTTACTGGTTTGCCTTGGAACCGGTTGAATCCAAACAACTCGATTCTCAGGGGAAGACCGAACAGGGCTTACCAACCATTACCATCCCAAAAGATTGGGATAACCTCATCCATAAACGGGAAAAAGTCAAACTCGAAAATGTGTTACCTCAGTACCTGCAAGGCCGCCGGTGGTTTGGAGGCAAAGCCCGCACCATGCAATTCGTGGAAATCACGGAAGCGATCCCCCTTCCGCAAGAGGATCCCTTGGCCGTCCTCGCCCTCATCCGCGTGGAATACACCGAAGGAGAACCCGAGACATACCTTCTACCCTTGAAGTATCTCCCGGCCGAACATATGGCCCCACTGGTGGATTCTCCGGCCGCTATTGCACGGGTGCGAGTCAAAATGAAAGACGGTGACCAGGAAGGCCTACTCATCGATGCCATGTGGGATCGGGAGTTTCAAAAAATGCTATTGGACAGTATTTCCCGAAATCGCCGATTTACCGGTCCAGTGGGCGATTTGGTCACCCAAGCCACGAAAATTTTCCGGCGGCAACTTCAGAAAGAGGTCCCGACACTGGAACCCACCTTGCTCAAAGGTGAACAAAGCAACTCCTCGGTTTTGTTTGGACATGACTTCATCCTCAAGCTCTACCGACGGGCCGAAGTCGGCGTGAATCCTGACTTTGAAATCGGACGGTTTTTAACGAACAAAGGATTTCCGCACATCGCGCCCCTGGCTGGAGCCATCGAATATCAACGGGACAATGGCGATCTCCTGACGTTTGGCATCTTACAAAAATTCATGCAAAATGAAGGAGACGCCTGGAAATTCACGTTGGATGAACTGAGTCGATACTTGGAAGAAGCGCTCACCCACTCCACAGCCATCACCGACTCGTCAATTCCTCAGAAATCTCTTATGGCCCTGGTGGACGAGGAGATTCCGACGGGCGCCCGCGAATGGATTGGTCCCTATCTGGAAGAAGCACGGTTGTTGGGCCTTCGAACAGGAGAACTGCATGCTGCGCTCGCCTCCGACTCTGATGATTCCGAATTTAAACCGGAACCATTTACAGATTTTTACCGGCGGGGCTTGTATCAGAGCATGTTGGGCACGGTGAACATGAACTTTCCCCTTCTTCGCACCCAGGTCAAAGGGCTCCAGGAACCCGTGCAAACCCTGGCAAAACACGTGCTGGAAGGAGAAGGCCGCTTACGCAAACGTCTCTTAAACATACGGGACCGGAAACTCACCTGCACCCGCATCCGATGCCATGGCGACTACCATCTCGGTCAGGTGCTCTATACCGGAAAAGATTTCATCATTATTGATTTTGAGGGCGAACCGGCCAGACCATTGAATGTCAGACGACTCAAGGAATCTCCGCTGCGCGACGTCGCGGGCATGTTGCGATCCTTTCATTATGCGGCGCTTGCCTCTTCAATCGGATTGGTCGAGGGTGTTCGACCGGAAGACTTTTCCTTACTCGAACCTTGGGCCCGCTACTGGCAACGATGGGTCAGCGTCAGCTATCTCAAAGCGTATTTGTCAATCAAGGAAGTCCGTGACATTCTGCCCCCGTCCTCCGACGATATTCAAATTTTGCTGAATGGTTATTTACTCCAAAAAGCGATCTATGAACTCGGCTATGAACTCAATAACCGGCCCGATTGGGTGCGTATCCCCCTTGACGGCATTCTCCAAATTTTAGAAGTTGACTGATATTCCGGAAACGGTGGCTTAAACCGGACGTCCGGCTGACACCCGGCAAGGGTTTAAATACATCAGATTTTCCTGGCGGAGGACAAACTCACACCTTCCTCTTCACGAGTAGTCAAAAAGCCAATCACCAAGGAGTGCTCATGTCCAACATGCCTAAATCGTTACAAACCCTGATCATTGAACATGTCGAGCCGGAACTGGATGCGGGACGCTATCCGGTCAAACGGATCGTCGGGGAGATCCTGGAAGTCACGGCTGACGTTTTCAAGGAAGGACACGACACCATCGGAGCCGTCCTTCGTTACAAATTGCTGGGGCAGAAGGAATGGTCGGAAAGCCCTATGCATCATGTCGATAATGACCGGTGGGCTGGATCATTTCTCCTCTCAGAAAATACCCGATATCTCTATTCCGTGGGAGCCTATGTCAAAAGTTTTGAGACCTGGCGGATTGAACTGACCAAGAAACACGGGGTGCTTCCGGACCTGTCCAGTGAATTATTGGAAGGAGAGGCGCAAGTCAAAGAGGCCATGACTAGAGCCAAAGGTCCCGATAAATCCGCGCTGAAAGTTTGGTTGGAAAAATGGAAGTCTGCTCCGGACCAGGAAACCCGGATTGCAATCGCCCTGGATCCCATTGTAGCCACACTCGTCGACCGGCACGAACAGCGGGCTGCCTGGTCCACCTATGAGAGGGAATTAGAAGTGATCGTCGACCGTGAGCGCGCCCGATATGGCGCCTGGTATGAAATCTTTCCCCGGTCAGAAGGAACCGAGGCCGGGAAAGGGGGAACCTTCAAGGATTGCGAACAACGCCTACCGGCTATCCGGGATATGGGATTCGATGTGCTCTATCTCACGCCGATTCATCCCATCGGAGAAACTAATCGGAAGGGCCGCAACAATAGCTTGAAGGCCAAACCTGGCGAACCGGGTAGTCCCTGGGCCATCGGGAGTCGACATGGCGGGCATGATGCCGTCGAGCCGGCTCTCGGGACAATGAAAGATTTTGACCATTTCCAGCAAGCCGTCAGGAGCCACGGGATGGAAGTCGCCATAGATTTCGCCATCAATGCCACCCCGGATCATCCCTACGTCACACAACATCCGGAATGGTTCAAGCAACGACCGGACGGGACCATTAAATTTTCGGAGAACCCTCCCAAAAAATATGAAGACATTTACGGGTTTGATTTCTATACCGAAGCTTGGCAGGGCATCTGGCAGGAAATGAAGCGGATTCTCCTTTTTTGGATTGAGCATGGAGTCAAGATTTTTCGAGTGGATAATCCCCACACCAAACCCGTCATCTTTTGGGAATGGCTCATTCGGGAAATCCAGTTGGAACATCCTGATGTGTTGTTTCTGGCGGAAGCCTTCACCCGGCCTAAAATGATGCGGGTCCTGGCGAAAGCCGGTTACACCCAGTCATACACGTATTTTACCTGGCGAAATTCAAAAGGAGAAATGACCGAATACCTGACCGAATTAACCCGAACTCAAATGCAGGAGTATTTCCGACCGAACTTTTTCGCCAATACACCGGACATCCTTCCGGAAATTCTCCAACAGGGAGGTCGACCGGCCTTTAAATTCCGGCTCGTGCTGGCCGCCACGCTTTCCCCCACCTACGGGATCTACAATAGTTATGAACTGTGTGAGAATAAAGCAATTCCCGGAACCGAGGAATATCAGGATTCGGAAAAATATGAAATCCGGCATTGGGATTGGGATCGTCCCGGAAACATCCGTGACTATATCACCCGCATTAACCAGATCCGACGGGATCACCCTGCCCTGCACACCTTTACCAACTTGGAATTTTACCAATCCGACAACGACCATATTTTGTTTTATGGGAAAATGAATGCGGACAAGACAGACATCCTGTTGTTTGCGGTCAATATGGATCCCTATACGGTACACGAGGCTCGTCTGCATATTCCGATTGACGAATGCGGCATTGGTGAACAGGACACGTATCAACTGCATGAACTCATCCAAGATTACCGCCATCAAGTCGTGGGGGGTGACTACACCATTCGATTGGATCCTCACGACGAACCAGCCGCTATTTTCGCGCTCCGCCGCCGGACCCGTCGTGAAAGCGAATTCGACTACTTCATGTAAGGTGAACCTGTCCACGATTTTTCCCCGTTCGGGGAATCGGCCCCTGCCAGACATCGGCAGGGGCCTCAATTTCCATCTGTTCGCTAACCATTCAGGATGTAATTCCTTTCGCGTAGGAACCTCCAGCGAGACCTGTCCACCAGAAAAAAACAGATTGTCTCCGATAGAGACAATATTTCTCCTTTTCTGAGGCCCTCACATGTTCTTCCCCGAATCTTTTTCCGGCAATTCTAAATATATCTGTAAAAACCGATTGATAAAGGGATGCCCTCTAGCCCATATGACAATAGGCTCTGAAGAGCATTCTGGAATATCCCTTGCAGATATGTTGTCCTACACATGGAGTTCTCCCAGGATATGGATATCCTTGTATAAGACTCATTGCCTTCTTTTTCTAAACATCGGACGATTATCCTCGTTGAGAATCAACCAGACCCCAGATGGCTGCTGAAACTCAGGCTTGAAATCAATGGGTACACATGTCTGGAAGCAGGGAATGGGATGGAGGCCCTCTCCTTGATTCAGCAACACCCCTCCATCGGCCCGATTTTGTCTGACGACCTGATGCCAGGAATGAATGGGCTGCAACTTCTTCAAGAACTTCGACTAAATTTTATGAACCGGGCCATTCCGTTCATTCTGATTACCGCAACCTGGTCCGATGAGTTCCGACATCAGGTCCTGAGTGAAGGAGCGTTCGCGGTCCTGCCCAAGCCCTATCATCACAGTGACCTCCTCCAACTTCTTGAGCAAGGAATTTTTCCTCAGGCCGCCTGATGCTTGCCCCTCTTGACAGAAAAACTACACCTCGGACAAGATTGCCCACTGGTTTTCTTGCAATATGCTCTTCTCCCCTTGTTTCCCCCTGGAAATCATGTCGCCCATGAAGACAACCTGCGGAGGAGCCCATTCGCACAATTTCACTCTAGATTCGCGGCCTGAGTTTTCCCACGGTTTTTTACCCCCGCCTCCAGTGAATTAAATCCACTTCCCTGGCTTCCATAATGCCTCCATTGCCACTTCCAACTCCTCGAAGCTCTTGGATTCCGAGCACCATAATTCGGCGGTTTTTTCCCCACCACCACCTCTCAGCCGGCCAACTCGTCACGCTGGGCGCCATGGGACTCATCGTCGCAGGAACCTTCTTGTTGAAAACCCCATTGGCCACGACTCCCGGCAAGCCATTAAGTTTTCTCAACGCCCTCTTTACCGCAACCTCAGCCGTCACCGTGACGGGCCTAATTGTGGCGGACACGGAAAAAGATTTCACCTTATTCGGAAAGATCGTCATTCTGACACTCATCCAATTAGGCGGGTTAGGGTATGCAATGCTCGCGACGCTCCTTCTCATCGCCGTGGGCCAACGCATTGGATTACGAAACCGCATGATGGTGGCCGAGGCGTTCAGTTCATTGGATTTGGCTGGATTGATTCGTTTTGTGAAAACAATTCTGATCATTACCTTTACTCTTGAGGGGGTGGGGGCCTTGATACTCGCCGCACGGTTTTCCCAGGACATGCCCGTATTAGACGCATTGGGGCATGGTATTTTTCACGCCATTTCTGCCTTTAACAATGCAGGGTTTTCGACATTTTCTCGAAACCTGATCCCCTATGGTGGCGATTTCATCGTGAATGCCTCCATCACCCTCCTTCTGGTACTAGGCGGCATCGGGTTTATTGTCTTCCGCGACCTCTTGGAATTTTACCAGAAAAAGCGGTTTCGGATTCAAACCCATACAAGACTGGCCTTACTCATTTCGATAGGTTTATGGGTGATTGGTACGATAGGATTTTTCCTATTGGAAATGAATAGTCCTGCGACGCTTGGCTCACAAACTCCCTCAGCCGGAGCCATGGTTGCCGCCTTTCACTCGGGAGCGGCCCGGACTGCAGGATTCAATACGCTGGATCTGAGCCTCCTCCGCCCCAGCACATTGTATATGTTGATTTTGCTGATGATCATCGGGGGATCACCAGGAGGAACCGCTGGAGGAATTAAAACCACCACATTCGGCATTGTGTGTTTATCGGTCTGGGCCGTATTCCGAAAACGACTGGATGTGGAGTTTCATTACCGGCGGATGCCTTCCCATCTCGTCCTACAAGCTCTGGCTATCATGTTCCTGGCCATTGGAGCCGTCACCACATTAACGTTTTTTCTCGCCTTTATTGAAAATAAACCTTTTTTGGCTCTGATGTTTGAAGTGGCCTCCGCATTGGGAACGGTTGGGTTTTCCGTCGGAAACGGAGGCGTGCTCAGTCTCTCGGCAAACTTAACGGATTTCGGAAAAGTCATTATTCTATGTAGCATGCTCCTTGGAAGATTCGGACCCCTCCTGGTCGGGCTCGTTTCCCTCACACCACCTATCCGCATGCTTTATCGTTTTCCTCAAGCCAAAGTGGCGATAGGTTAGGAAGAGACGCCTCGAAAAAACTCCTCACACAACCCACGCTTTCAGCCATTTCCTCCAAGTTCTGCAATCCGGAAAAACCCATAAATATAGAAACCAGCCTCCCCTTCACCATTCTTAGCGTTTTTCATCTGCGATGACCAGGCCTCAAGTGGCCGGTCACATTCAAATCTAATTCCAAATCAAACAAGATTACAATTCCTGAAATTGAGCTATTTCGCTCCGTGGTTAAAGTGCATTTTCGCGCATCCCATGCTGGCTAAAGAGAATGCCTTCGATGATTTTTCAAACTCAAATAAGCGTACGTCGTGTAACCCATTCATTACTTCTCGCTTCACAAAGGATGAACCAACCAATCTGTTTTATATTGAAAAGATTATCTTTTATTTTCCATGAAGGTTACACCATGAAGGATGCACAATGACCTCCTGTCTGTGTAGATCCTGAAACCATTCATCTTTTCAGAGGAGCACTGCGAGATGATTGAGAATGTATCTTTTTGGCATGCCTTATGCGGTATTCAATTAAGCATGAAGGTTAACAAAGAAGAAAACTTTCCTATTCCTTAGCATACTATTTCTATAACAGAAGGGTACGACGATGCTCCGGAATCATCTGAATGTGGCGAAAAACCGCTCAACAATATCCTCGGGATCGCGTTGAACGGGCCGGTTGAAACAAAGAAAAAAATGCCCAAACAAACCGGAATCATATCTTTGTAAAACAGGATAAAGGTGGGGACGAAAACCGCCGGAAATTGGTTCATATCATCGCATGTCTTCATACATAAAGAGGTCTTTTTTCTAATGAAATTCCGTCATGAACACTGAGCGCGAGGTAGAGAATGTGTGCGTGCGAACCAAATTCGGCAAGATTGCTCAGACAATCGCCCATCCAGACAAAATGGCGTCATTGAAGCCTGATTTAGGAAGAAGGAAGAACCGCCAGGGTGTGAAAACCTTAAACGATGGACCGACAAGTCCTCTGATTGTTCAGGGAAATTCATTGTTGAAATTACGTTTTACATTAAGACAAATCATGATGAATCACAATGGCAAAAAGAGATACCTGAGATTAGGGGAACAAGAAAGTTCCGTCCGAGGGTTTAAAAGAATCCTGCATTTACGAAGGAGGCAGAATATGAAAAAGCTACTCTCTCAAGTTACCCTCACTGGTATATTGTTCACGATGTCCTTTAGTCCGACTTGGGGATGGGATGGACACATCCAGGACCTGCATAACTCGGAAGACAAAATTCTTTGTCTCCAACCTGCCAGGATGCCGCCTTCGATCGCAGCGAAGGTGCTGTGCGCGATTGCACAGGCTCGCGGATCACTCCACGATAAAACCTTCGCCCATACCACCAACGACCTCCATCATGCCAGAACCCTGATTGCCTTCACCAAATACGCGGGACTCACGACCCAGGTCAAGAAACAACTTTGGGAGGTAAAGAAAAATTTGGCCTATGAATCCAGTAGTCAAAGCACCCTGGACCTCATTCCCCTTGATCTGGCCCTCACGAACCTCGAATATTTTGTTCCAATGGTAGAAGCGAAGGCCCACCTTATCGCCGCGCAAGGAAGTCTCCGCAACAAAGACAAGGTGTCGGCTAAAACACATCTTGAGGATCTATACAAGGCTCTGGTGTATACGGAAGAGGTTCTACCGTTGACGGTCACAGATCATCATATAGCCCGAGCCCAGGAGTTGTTACGGCACAACAAAATCAGGCAAGCGGATGCCGTCCTTGAAAAGGCTGAGGCGGGGATTGAGTTTAAATCCTTACGCGTGGATGTCGTTCCAATGGACCAAGCCCGGAAAAGCCGTTGGCGTCACATGGAAACGTTTTCGACCGGAAAGATTGCAGCCGAGAAAGCCGACCTTAAGCAAGCGGGGGTCTGGTTAACGCGCCACAGGCTCAAACCGGAGGGGGAAGTCACATCCGAGGCAACGCTGATGACAGGAAAGATCGGTACCTTGCTTCAAGAATCCGGGAAGAAAGGATTGGCAGGTCTACCCGCCTTGCCAAGCCTCTGGCTAAAGACCACGGCACCAACAGCAGGTCAAGCTGCCCAAGCGGTGGTGGAATGGCAAATCTTACGGAAACACAACACGACCAACCTGTCCCCCCAAAGTATGATGAAACTCAAGCTGGACCTTACGGATGCAACATTTCATTTGACCTATACGGAAATTTTCGAATTCATTACCCATGAAGACCAGAAAGCTCAGGCGGCCATTGAAAAGGTACAGGTGCATCTGATGGCATCGGAGAAGTTGGCCGATGGCTGGTTAAAGGGGGATATTCAAGCCATTCAACAACAGAGCGACCTCATCCAGAAAGAACCCATGAATGACCAACAATCCAACATGATTCGGTACGCAAAAGTAAAGACTGATGTCCAACAGGTTCTCCAGGAATTGTCCTGGTAAACACATGTTCATCGCTGGAACTCACTAGTCATGATGGCGGAACACCACCCAGCATCATGAGGGACAGAGCCAGGAAGCGATGGGAGCCGACTGGGAAGACAGGAACGTTATAATGGGTATCGAGGAACGGATTCAGACGGATGGACGAATGGAATGGGGGTTGATCAATGAGAAGGTGACTCCAGAGAAAAAGCCACTCTACGGCGAGGACAAGACCGTAAAGCCTAACGGGTTAACAACTGACAATGACGACACGGACTCTAGGGGCACGCCGAGCAGCAATCGGATGATCGGCATGGCTTCTCTTACGAAGGATCGCAACCTTCGGAAAGCACTGTGGAACAGCTTGCGGGATGTGGCCATGCTCCAGAAAGATTTATTGCACGTCCGGGCGAAGGATGGAATGGTAACCCTATCCGGAATAGTTGAAAAGGAGCCGCAAAGAGTTGCGGCGGGCAAAGCGGCTGAATCTGTGTCCGGAGTCAAAAAGGTTATCAATGCCATTCATGTGGGGAGGGCTCCTCTCAGGCGGACCAGGCTGAGTTTCTTAAAGAAAATCAGAGTGGTCTGCGTTGAGTGAAGGGTTTGTGCCTATGCAGAAAAGAATGGCAGATGCCAATCACCAGAAGAGATGCCACGAGGGTATGCCATCAGCTCTCACTCAAGAGCAAAGCTTATGAAAATTTCCTTATGTCCTGGTAGGGGGGACCACATTCAAAAAACAGGTATTCTTCCCCGATCGTGTTCGTAGGGATAAACGTTAGGAAAGGAATGAACATGGGTGAAATCGACTGGACTTCCCTTGGTATATTTCTTCCCATTGCATTTTTAGCATTAGCCTTAAGCTTGATGGCATTTTTGGCCTTAGCTTTGAGCATAATGCCACCATCGCTGGCATTGGGCGAAACTGGCCAACAGGCACAGATAGGTCGGGAGCTGTTGGTACCGCGTGAGCAGATCATCCTGGGTACCGTCCAACAGGCCATGTCGAATGTCATCCAAGTCACTATTGGACACCCGGAGCCATTGTTTCTCTCTTTAAGAGCTGAGGCGGAGAAAGGATTTCAGTCGATGCAACGAGGCGACAAACTCACAATCGTGATCAGTGACAAGAACCAATATGTTGATTTCCATAAAGCTGATTATCCAGAGGGAAGCAGGGCACTTAAGGGCCATTTACTGCAACCCCTCATGGGTAATTGTAAGTGGGTCGTGATTCAAACAGAGAGTGGGATTAACCAAACCTACGAGGTGGATGAAAATACGCGACATACCGTCATGAATATTCCAGTGAGAATGCCCGCCGTTTTTCATTTCAATATGGACAATATGCTGATTGATGCCACGTTCGAAAATGAAGAGATGTTGCTACAGGACCCTGGCCCAATGATCCACGAAACGGCACCGAATGCTTGATAATCAGGAGGAGGATTAGAAAATTCCCAGGTCGATTGTGTTGACTGGTTTATTGTGATTCCTCTACGGGAAGTCGTAGGATATCCATAAGGTTTTGGCTTTTCCTACGAGAGACGAATGCCCCATTTCATCTTGGTCTTTGGGGCTGGGGTCACAGGTCATTAGGCTACCACCAGAATTTTCGTGTTTATTTCTAACGGGCTTAAGGAGGAACCATGGATCAGTCACAACCCCATTTCACGACTGTTGGTCAGCTCATCCATACAAATCCCTTACGGTTTGGCGCGACAACGACATGTATGGAAGTGGCCATTGCCCTGTTGTCGTCCCAACTGTCTGGTGGGCCGGTCTTAGATGAGACCGGAGCCTATCTGGGTTTTGTCAGTGAATTTGATCTATTGAAAGCCCTGGATCATTCGCAGGATCTCAGGACCGTCATCGTTCAACAGGTGATGTCAACAGAGCCCTATCTCATCCACAATGATACGACCATTAAAGAGGCAATCAGGAACATGAAGGAGAAGAAACTCCTGAATCTCTGTGTCGAAGAAAATGGAGTGGTCACGAAAACCTATACCCGGCACGACCTTCTACGAGGGTATCTTGGAGTGGATTTAGGGATTGATGAGGAATAGTCCTATTACAACCGTTAACACGTGAAAAGGATCAACATGACGAACGATGAAAAAAAGAACGAGATCAGTCGGTGGCTTAATCCGGAAGAGCGAGTGACAGTCCAGTTCTTGGATGCTCAGGATCTGAACACCGAAGTCACGGGCTGCACCGAGCAATTGGTTGATCTCTCGATTGAAACTCAAGTATCACATATGAAACAACACCTTTCCATCCCCCTCAGCAAGGTTGAGTTGTCAGAGGATTTCTCGCACTATACGCGCGATCCCGAGCGCCCCCTTCAATTAAGCCGATTGAAATTAGTCATCAATGAAAAGCGCCCCCCCATCATTTATTAGAAAACGACGAAACCGGATCCCTGTCGATCCAACTCTCTTTTGACAAGGAAATGAAATCGCAAGAAACCCGTGAAAGCCAGATGGGATAGGGAGAGGAATGGATCAGGACACCTGATGATTTCTACTCCGGCTTTGAATCAACCCTGTCATGAATCTGTTCTGCATGTTCTTCCTGATGCGCAGCAGCATATAAATTTTTCCTTTACCCGACCCTCCAGGGGGAACTAAGAGGCGTTCCCATGACCGCGATCCTGAACAAATGTCGTCCGCTGCCACAGACCCGATATGTCGTCTTCAACGCATATCCTCAGGCGGAGTATGCGCCAGACCCCTATAGCGAAGTCTTGACCCAGGAAGGAATGTCGGTTCGCCAACCATGCTCGGCTATGAGACAAACCGGAATTCTCTGCCACTCTCCAATGTAGCGCCCCTTCCTCTTCACATGGAAATCAAAGCCGGCTACCGGATGGTGAGGTATGATTGCGTAATTGAAATGGTGGACAGCTTTGACAAGATCGGAATAGGGTTGGGAGGATATCCAGATTTCGTTATTATGACAAGATCGCTGTCATATGAGAAAACATACGGACAGAGAAACAACAAAGAGGTTTATGACCAAAAGGCGTACACGCGGAGATCATGGTGTATGGACATGGGAAGCCTGAGGTGGTCGTGACGTCATCGTCAAGAATCATGGCAGACTTCTGCGTCGAAGAGAGACAGCATGCCACGAAAAACGAACCTCTATGCATCATTGAAAATGAAAAAGACAAGACCGGCCTTGGGGCCAACCTCAAGGTGCAGGTCCTGACGCATCTGATAATTCAGCAAGGAGGAGAACAAAGAATTTCAGCACGAAAAATTAAGTAAAACCGCTAACGAGACTTCGGAAAGGCCTTTCCTCCAATTGCATTCGAGCTTACTGGCACCAGATAAACCGTGCGGCCGGGGGAAATATAGAGGAAAGGCCATGTTGTATTCACTCAACGAAATAAGGAATACCTACCATGAATAAAGCACACACATCCGTTTCCAGTTCCGAGCAGTTGGATCAATTGTCGATCAATACGATCCGTTTTTTGTCGGTAGATGCGGTGCAAAAAGCCAAGAGCGGCCACCCAGGCCTCCCGCTAGGTGCCGCCCCGATGGCCTATGTCCTGTGGACACGATTTCTTCAACATAGCCCCTCCAATCCGGACTGGTTCAATCGGGACAGATTTGTTCTGTCGGCGGGCCACGGATCGATGCTACTCTACAGCTTGCTATATCTCACGGGTTATGATCTGCCGCTCGATCAACTCAAACAGTTTCGCCAATGGGGCAGCCGCACGCCCGGACATCCCGAAAGAGGAATAACCCCCGGCGTGGAAACCACCACTGGCCCCCTCGGCCAGGGTTTCGGCAATGCAGCGGGCATGGCCATCGCCGAAGCCTATCTGGCCACCCGGTATAATCGGCCAGGATTTGAGATTGTTCGTCATTTCACTTATGCCCTGGTCAGTGACGGCGATTTGATGGAAGGCGTGGCGGCCGAAACGGCCTCGCTCGCCGGGCACTTGAAACTCGGCAAACTAATCTATTTGTACGACGATAATCGGATCACGCTCGCCGCATCCACGCAGCTTACATTTACCGAGGACCGGGCCCAACGATTTGCCGCTTATGGCTGGCATACCCAATCGATCGACGACGGTAACGACGTAAACGCCATTGATCGCGCTATCCATGCGGCGCGTCAGGAGACGGAGCGGCCCTCACTGATCCTCATACGGACTCATATTGGCTACGGTTCTCCCCACAAACAAGGCACATTTGCGGCCCATGGTTCCCCCCTCGGCGAGGAAGAAGTGAAGCTGACGAAAGAGAACCTGGGCTGGCCTGTTGACCCCCCATTTTTTGTGCCGGAAGAAGTCGAGCAGCATTGTCGCCAGGCCGTTGACCGTGGCCGTCAAGCGGAGGCGGAATGGAATGCCACCTTTAAGGCGTACGAGACCCAATACCCTGAGCTTGCCGGCGAACTTCGCCTGCTCATCAAAGGGGAATTACCGCCAGATTGGGACGCAAACATCCCGCAATTCCCCGCCGATAGCAAAGGCCTGGCCACCCGCGAGGCGTCGGGAAAAATTATGGACGCGATGAACCGGACACTCCCCGCCTTGATCGGCGGCTCGGCCGACTTGAATACCTCCACGTTTACTGAATTGAAGGATGCAGGCAATTTTGAATCCTCCGACATGGCGGTCGGGGATCTGCAAGGTTCCGCCGGCGGCGGTTGGAGCTATGCCGGCCGGAATCTCCAGTTCGGGGTTCGGGAGCATGCAATGGGGGCGATCCTGAACGGCCTCGCTACGCACGGAGGGATCATCCCATTCGGGGCAACGTTTTTGACCTTCTCCGATTACATGCGCCCGCCGATCCGGCTCGCTGCCCTGATGGGGATACAAGTGGTGTATGTATTCACCCATGACAGCCTCGCACTGGGTGAGGACGGCCCAACCCATCAATCCGTGGAGCAGATCGCCTGTCTGCGAGCGCTTCCCAACCTCATCGTGATCCGTCCTGCCGATGCCAACGAGACAGCCATGGCCTGGCGGGTGGCAATCGAAACGCGGGATCAGCCCGTGGCACTAATCCTGACACGACAAGCTGTGCCAACGCTCGACCGTACACAGCTCTCCGCCGCCGATGGCCTGAAGCGCGGCGGCTACATCCTGGCCGAGGCCCCGAATGGGCGTCCCGATCTGATTCTGATTGCCAGCGGCTCTGAAGTCGCATTGATTGTGGAGGCACGGGAGAAACTGCTGGAACAAAAACTCCAGGTGCGCATCGTTTCAATGCCCAGTTGGGAACTATTCGAAGCCCAGTCAGGGGAGTACCGTAACACGGTGCTTCCCCCTGTGGTCGGCGCGAGGCTCGCTGTCGAAGCCGGAGTATCACAAGGTTGGTATCGCTATGTCGGCAACAATGGTGATGTGCTCGCCGTAGATCGTTTTGGCACATCGGCCCCAGGGAAGATTGTTATGCAAGAGTATGGCTTCACTGTCACCAACGTATGCAGCCGGGCTCTGGCTCTTCTGGAAACCCCGCGATGAAGGGATAACACACGGATAACCATTAAAAAAAAGGAGAGACAAAATGCAACTTGGCATGATCGGTCTTGGACGAATGGGCGCGAACCTGGTACGCCGCCTGACAAAAGCCGGCCACACATGCGTGGTCTACGATAGGAACAGCGCTGAGGTCGAGAAACTCGCGGGCCGGGATGTCCAGGGCGCCGCCTCGCTTGACGAGTTCATCGCGAAACTGTCCAAGCCGCGCGCGGCCTGGGTGATGGTGCCAGCCGGCGTGGCCGGCGAGACAGTCAAGGAACTGGCCGCGCGCATGGAGACGGGCGATATCATCATCGACGGCGGCAACACCTACTACCGCGACGATCTTGAGCGGGCGAAGGCTCTCAAAGTCCGTGGCATTCACTATGTCGACTGCGGCACCAGCGGCGGAATTTTCGGACTTGAACGCGGCTACTGCTTGATGATCGGCGGAGAGGAACAAATCGTCAAACATCTGGACCCGATATTCAGCAGCATCGCGCCGGGAATCAAGGTAGCACCCCGCACCCCTGGCCGGACAGGTGACCCCGGTCAGGACGAGCAGGGCTACCTGCATTGCGGCCCGACTGGTGCCGGACACTTTGTGAAAATGGTCCACAACGGAATAGAGTATGGCCTGATGGCGGCCTATGCCGAAGGCCTCAACATCCTTAAGCACGCCGACGTCGGTCTGCGCTCCCGGGACCAGGACGCTGAGACGACCCCCCTGCGTGACCCGGAGGCCTATCAGTACCAGATCGACGTGGGTCAGGTCGCCGAGGTATGGCGCCGGGGCAGTGTGGTGGCATCCTGGTTGCTTGATCTCACCGCCGAGGCTCTGGTCGAGGATTCAAATCTGACAAGTTTTTCCGGCCGCGTGTCGGATTCCGGCGAAGGACGCTGGACGGCCTTGGCTGCGATTGACGAGGGCGTGCCGTCACCCGTGATCAACGCAGCGCTCTTCGGGCGGTTTGAATCCAGGGGTGAGGCCGATTACGCCAATCGGGTCCTCTCCGCTATGCGGAAGCAGTTTGGCGGACATGATGAGAAAAAGGAAGAAATCTGAAATGGGCAGGACGAACAGCCGACCAAAGCGGTCCGACGCCCTGGTCCTCTTCGGGGTCACCGGCGACCTCGCCCACAAGATGATCATACCGGCGCTCTATGCCATGACCAAACGCGGGCTTCTCAACGTTCCCGTGGTTGGTATCGCCGCTCCAAAGTGGAGCCTGGCGCAATTGCGCAAACATGTAACGGACAGTATTAAACAGGCCGGCAAGATCGATGACCGGGAGGCTTTAGACCACCTGCTTTCCCTTTTCAAGTATGTAGGCGGAGATTACAACGACCCCGGGACGTTCAAGGCACTCAAGCAGACTCTGGGCAATGCCAAGCGTCCAGCGCATTACCTGGCCATCCCTCCCTCCCTCTTCACGGCGGTCATCCAGGGACTCGGCGGCTCAGACTTGGCCAAAGATGCGCGCCTCATCGTCGAAAAGCCCTTCGGACGCGACCTGGCCTCAGCACAAAATCTTAACCGAATGGCACAGTCGGTGTTTCCAGAGGACTCGATCTTTCGTATCGACCACTACCTCGGGAAAGAAGCCATCATGAATATTCTCTATTTTCGCTTCGCTAATTCGTTCCTGGAGCCGATCTGGAACCGTGACTGCGTAGAGAGCGTGCAGATTACCCTCTGCGAAGATTTTGGCGTGAAGGCTCGCGGGGCATTTTACGAAAGTACCGGATGCCTCCGCGATGTCATACAGAACCACCTCTTCCAGATCGTCTCACTGCTGGCAATGGAGCCGCCCGCCTATCAGGGCTATGGAGCCGTCCACAGCGAAAAAGCGAAGGTGTTTCAAGCCATGCGTCCCCTGCAGCCGGACGACGTGGTGCGCGGCCAGTACACCGGTTACCGAAAGGAACCGGGCGTCGCGAAAGCCTCCGACGTGGAAACATTCTGTGCCCTGCGACTCTTCATCGACTCGTGGCGCTGGGAAGGAGTGCCGTGGTACCTGCGTGCAGGAAAGTGTTTGACAACAACGGCAGCCGAGGTCCTCGTGGAACTCAAGCCTCCACCGCAACGACTGTTTGACGATTCAAGGCCGGCAGCCGGACGAGGCAATTATCTGCGTTTTCGACTCTCCCCCAGTTCGGCCGTCGCCCTCGCTGCCCGCGTCAAGCGGCCAGGGAAGGAGTTCATCGGCGACCAGCAAGAACTCTATCTGCTGGAAGAGCAATCCGGAAAGGAAAAACCCTACGAGCGACTGATAGGAAATGCCATGGCCGGCGACGGAGCGCTCTTTACCCGTGAGGACGCGGTGGAAGCCGCCTGGAGGGTGGTCGATCCGGTTCTGAGGATACACCACCCGGTCCGGCCTTACAAGCGCGGCACCTGGGGGCCGAAAGAGGCGGATGCCCTCATCGCAACAGACGGAGGCTGGCACAATCCCTTATCCGAGGAAACATGAGCATGACCGCGCCGGACAACTCCGTCTTCCTGCTGGATGTCGAAAACACTCTGCCTGCTCGATAACAATCGCATTGGCATTGACCTCGACCATCATCTTGTTCAGGAGTTTGGCGAGGCGAGCCGGAATCGCTATTGGGGAATTTTTGAAGCGCTACGCCATGACCTCGGCTATGCGGACTATCTGGGAGCCTTACAACGCTACCGAGTTGAAACCATGAATGACCCGCGATCGCTGTTGATGACTTCATTTCCGGTGGACTATCCGTTTGCGGTTCGCCTATATCCTGGCACCATCGAGGTCATCGCCCATCGACGACCTTGAGGCCAAACGGTGATCCTGGCAGATGGCGACGTAGTGTTCCAGCCGCGCAAGATCCATCGATCGGGATTTAGATAGCATCATGTGGATAACCGGACAACGGCAAGATCTCGCTCGGAGTCTTGCGAGACAACTGATCTTTCACCTTTTCACCTGAAAGCATAAAATGAATCCTACAATAAATAAAATGACGAAATTTCATTCGTTGGCATGAAAACCTTCCGAGCCAAGACTGAAGGAAACGTCATGAGCAAACCGACCCCGGCCAACTACCCTTTCTATAATCTTCTCTCGCGCGAAATCGAGGGGTTCGATTCCCTGGCCGAGCTGGCCCTCGATATGCGTTCATGCTGGAATCATGCGACCGACGAAGTATGGCGGCAGCTTGATGCCGAACTATGGGATATCACACACAATCCCTGGGTTGTCCTGCAGACGGTCTCGCACGACCGGATCAAGCATGTGCTGGCGGATCCCGGTTTTCGCACACACATTGATAGCCTGGTGCAAACCAGGCAACAGGCAGTAGAGCGCCCCGCCTGGTTTCAGCAGAATCATTCGCAGACGTCCCTGACCTGCGCCGCTTATTTCAGCATGGAATTCATGTTGAGCGAAGCGTTGCCCATCTATTCGGGCGGACTCGGCAATGTCGCCGGCGATCAACTCAAAGCCGCCAGCGATCTAGGCGTGCCGGTGGTCGGCGTGGGACTCCTCTACCAGCAAGGTTATTTTCGTCAGGTGATCGATAAGAGCGGAACGCAACTGGCCCTTTTCCCCTATAACGATCCGGGACAATTGCCGATCAGACCCCTGCGGCAATCAAATGGAGAATGGTTGCGGTTGGAGATCGCCTTACCGGCGTACTCGGTCTGGCTGCGCGCCTGGCAGGTCCAGGTCGGCCGGGTAAAACTCTATCTGCTGGACAGCAACGATGCGGCCAACTTTCCTGCTCATCGAGGAATTACCAGTGAGCTATATGGGGGCGGTCCCGAGCTGCGCCTCCAGCAGGAATTGCTGCTCGGAATCGGCGGATGGCGCCTGTTGGTGGCGCTGGGCATTCAACCCGAAGTCTGTCATCTGAATGAAGGGCATGCCGCGTTTGCGGTCTTGGAACGTGCCCGCAGTTTTATGCAGGAAACCGGACAGCCCTTCGACGTTGCCCTGGCCTTGACCCGGGCGGGAAACCTGTTCACCACCCATACCGCGGTGGCCGCGGGCTTCGACCGATTCAGTCCAATACTCATTGGACAATATCTCGGTGGGTATGCCAAGGAGAAGCTCGGAATTCCGCTTCATGATTTGCTGGCCTTGGGCCGTCAGAACCCGCACGATTCTTCTGAATCGTTCAACATGGCCTATTTGGCTATTCGGGGCAGCGGCGGGGTGAATGGCGTCAGTCGTTTGCATGGAAAAGTGAGTCGGCATCTCTTTGCGCCGCTCTTTCCGCATTGGCCGGAAGACGAAGTACCGGTCGGATATGTGACGAACGGAGTTCACATGCCGACGTGGGACTCAGCCCCGTCTGATGATCTGTGGACGAAAGTCTGTGGAAAGGAGCGGTGGGTGGGGACGATGGACAGGCTGGAGCAGGACATGCGCCGTATCTCTGACGCCACGCTTTGGCAATTTCGGATCGCCGCCAGCCAGGCGTTTGTCACATATGCTCGTGAGCGATTGTCCAGGCAACTGGCTGCTTCCGGCGCATCGCCTGAATCCATTGATGCGGCGAAGTATCTTTTTGACCCCAACTCGTTGACATTGGGTTTTGCGCGGCGGTTCGCCACCTACAAGAGACCGAACCTGCTCCTGCACAATCCGCAACGATTGCGCGGCCTGCTGACCAATCCGGAACGCCCCGTCCAGCTCATCATGGCCGGCAAGGCCCATCCTGAGGACCGGGCTGGACAGGCCTTGATCCATGAATGGATCACGTTCATCCGCCAGCCGGAGATCCGCCCCCACATTATTTTTTTGAGCGACTATGACATGCTGTTAACGGAGCGGCTGGTACAGGGAGTCGACGTGTGGATTAACACGCCCCGACGACCCTGGGAGGCGAGCGGAACCAGCGGCATGAAAGTACTCGTCAACGGCGGACTCAATCTCTCGGTGTTGGACGGGTGGTGGGCGGAAGCCTACACGCCTGAAGTGGGATGGGCATTGGGCGATGGCCAGGAACACGGCGACGATCCCGCTTGGGATGCGGTTGAAGCCGACGCACTGTATGATTTGCTCGAGCGGGAGGTGATCCCGGAGTTTTACACCAGGGACAGGAATGGCATTCCCGCCGCATGGATCAAACGGATGCGGGAAAGCATGGCGCAATTGACTCCGCGTTTCTCCGCCAATCGCACCGTGCGCGAATACACCGAGCAACGGTACCTCCCGGCGGCAGCGGCCTATCGAACACGCGCCGCCGATAAAGGCGCCGGCGGCCCCCAGATACTGAATTGGCGGCACACGCTGGATCAACATTGGGCCGCGCTACGCTTCGGCAACGTGAAGGTGGAGACCCACGGGGCAGAACATATTTTTGAAGTTCAGGTCTATCTCGACGATCTCGATCCTGAGGCCGTACGAGTCGAGCTCTATGCTGACGGGGTCGGCGGTAACATTCCGCACCGGCAGGAGATGAATAACATTCGGCAACTGGCCGGATCGGTCGGCGGGCATGTCTACCACGCGGCCGTGTCGGCGGCCCGCCCGGCAACGGACTATACGGCACGGGTGATTCCGCACTGCGACGGGATGGCGATTCCCCTGGAGGAGGCTCACATCCTTTGGCAGCGTTGATTAAATTGTTCTAAGGGGCTGTTGAAAAAAGCCGCCAGCGGCGTTCTCGCCATTTTTCCGTGCTCACGTACTGGAAGTACGCTCTGCGCGCAAAAATGACTGCGGCCTTGCTGGACGAACTTTTTTGAACCGCCCCGAGGCCTCTGATAGGCAACGTGCCTGTGGGTCAATCTGCCCATGGAAATTATTATTCAACACTCCCTGTTCTAAGAACATTGAATCCGGAAGGCAAACATGAAAGCTGCCAAACTCATCGTACAATGTCTGGAGAACGAAGGTGTGGCATACATCTTCGGTGTGCCGGGCGAGGAGAACATGGATCTCCTCGACGCCCTGATCGGCTCTTCCATCTGCTTCGTCATGACCCGGCATGAGCAAGGCGCGGCCTTCATGGCGGACGTGTATGGCCGGTTGACCGGCAAAGCCGGTGTGTGTCTCTCTACGCTGGGGCCTGGCGCCACAAATCTTATTAGCGGGGTGGCCGATGCCAACATGGACCGTGCGCCAGTCGTCGCCCTGACGGGCCAGGCCGACCAGGACCGGCTCCATAAGGAATCGCATCAGCATCTTGATATCGTTTCCCTGTTTCGCCCCGTAACCAAGTGGAACACCACCTTGCCCATACCCGACATCATACCGGAAGTCTTTCGCAAGGCATTCAAGTTGGCTCAGTCCGAAAAGCCCGGCGCCACACACATCGAAATTCCCGAAGATATTGCCTGCATGGAAACCGATGGACAGCCGCTGCTCGTGCAATGGGTCCACCCCGGCGGAGCCGCCCCCGAACAACTCGACAAGGCCGGACATATCATTGCCGAGGCCAGGCACCCGATCGTACTCGCGGGCAACGGCGTCATTCGCGGACATGCTTCAGAAGCGTTGATGCGATTCGCCGAAAAGCTGAACATTCCGGTCGCCACCACCTTCATGGCCAAGGGCGTCATTCCCGATACCCACCCCCTCTCGCTCGGCGCCATCGGACTGGCACCGATTGACTATGTGAACTGCGAGTTCCTGGAAGCCGACGTCGTCATCGCGATTGGATACGACATCGTGGAATATGCGCCCCATACCTGGAACCCCAAGCGCGACAAGAAAATTGTGCACGTGGACATGTCACCCGCTGAGGTTGACGCATCGTACATCGTCAACGTCGGGGTAGTGGGCAATATCACCTCGTCACTCGAAGCGCTGACGGAGCAGGGTGACGCGCATGCCGCGACGAGTAGCTCACGATTCCGCCAAATGCTTCGCGGTGAATTGGCACAGGGCGGTCAGGACACGTCCTTTCCCCTCAAGCCGCAAAGAATCCTCGCCGACCTGCGTTCGTCGCTAGCCCACGATGATATCGTGATCTCGGATGTTGGCGCGCACAAAGTCTGGCTGGGGCGACTCTTCCCGTGCTTTCTTCCCAACACCTGCATCATTTCAAACGGGTTCGCCGCCATGGGCATTGCCCTGCCCGGCGCGGTGGCTGCCAAACTGGCGCACCCGGATCGCCGTGTGGTGGCGGTGACCGGTGACGGTGGGTTCCTGATGAACTCGCAGGAATTGGAGACCGCCATACGCATGAGTACCCCCTTTGTGGTGCTCATTTTCAACGATGGCGACCTCGGCCTGATTCGTTGGAAACAAATGCAGCAATTCGGCAGGTCGTCATACGTGGAATTTAACAAAATAGATATCGTGAAATATGCGGAAAGCTTTGGCGCAAAGGGCTATCGCATCGCATCGGCGGAGGAATTGGTACCCGTGCTGCGTAAGGCATTGAGCTCCAATACACTTTCCATCATCGACTGCCCGGTGGATGCTTCGGAGAATTTACTCCTCACCCAAAGACTCGGGACCCTCCCCTCGATGCCTGGGGTTCAACGATAAACACACCTGCGCGTTCTCGATAAGTCCTTCACAAAAGAGATGCCTCAGCCCCTCACCTCTCTGCCGGTCGGACAAATCTCTTTGCGGAACAATGCGCTAACCTCCCAAAACGTTCGTTCCTAGGCCCGCCGGGCGTGAGGAGAGTTTAAAGACTTTTAGGATCAGGTACCCCCAGCTTACACGATGAGAATCACGTGAATCTCATCATTTCATTCCCCCGATTCATCCGTCAACAGTTCATCGCTCATCTTATCCATGTTGGAGGTCAAGCACTTCCCGGATTCCGCCTATGACGAAGCCCTGCGATGGATCAGGGCAGCGGCAATCCCGACCAATACCTAGAAAGAGACTCGAGTTTTCTGAACACGAAAAACAAGCTCACGTCGATAAAACCACCGGATTGAACTTGGAAAGACAACAATCCAGAAATGAACTAAAGGAATTTACAATGGCCATTCAACTCAATAAAGAAAACGGGGGGAGATTACTCGCCGTACATGTCAGTGGGAATCTGGTCAGGGCGGATTACGAGCAATTTTCTTCAGCGTTTGAGCGTCTCGTCCGGCATCAGGGAAAGTTGTGCGTGCGGTTCGACATGAGCAGCTTTTACGGTTGGAACGCCGGCGCGCTGTGGGAGGACACCAAGTTCGCATCCATCACTATGCTAATATAGAGCGAATCGCGATGGTCGGTAAAAAGAAATGGCAGCATGGCATGGCGACGTTCTGCAAACCATTCACAAATGCGACGGTCCGGCACTGCAAACACGCCGACGCCGCTGAGGCAAAGAAGTGGTTGGCGAAAGCTTAGCCGCACCTTAACAGCCTCGCATCGCAAAGACAGGAGAAGTTTCATTATGAAACCAAACACCGGCCAGGCAGATGTGAAGGATAATCAGAAAACCCTGCCCTTGCCGGAAGTGAAAAAGAAATTAGGTTCGTCCCCGTATGGCCTCAGTCACGCCAAGACGCAGAAGTGGAAAGCAATCAGGACCCCCAAACAAAAGTAGGCTCAACCCAATGCGGACAATTTTCACTTTTCCATTACTTAAAAAACGGAAGACAGGGGCGCAGATTTCTAGTTCATAACTTTAACAAGGAAAACGACTCCTGACCTCTTCTATCCTCTACCATTTAGAGAGGAAGCACACTACAAACTTTGTGGAAAATTTTTCAAGGATGTGATACCAAAAACTGGCGGGAAGAATCCTGCATGATAGGTATGTGTATCGTGAAGTTTTTTTCGCCGAAATGGATTAAAAAACTCCAACAAACCAAAGGGGGCTTCTTCAGTAGAAGAAGCCCCCTTTCAATCCTTTTTTTCACTACATTCACGGTTACACTTTAATATTCAAAAACAACGCCCCTTTTCCGCGATGAATAAAGATCAACGCGGATGAATTCTCATTCAAGTGGGACACCGCCTTCAGGAAATCCTCTTCAGAACGGACTGGCTTACGATTGATTTCACTGATCACATCTCCCTGCACTAGTCCGGCCCGTGCAGCATAACTTCCCTGAGCGACATCCATGACGACCACGCCATTGACATTTTTTTCCAATCCCAATTGTTGTGCGATGCCACTATCCAGATCTTGAACAGCCACCCCGGCCAAGGGGCCTTCTTTCTCCACAGGGCTAGCCTGTGCCACCTGAGTGGGATTATCTTGTTCACGAATCACCGTCTTCACGGATTTCTTCTGACCATTTCGCATCACCACCATGCTCACCTCAGACCCCACTGTGGTCCGGATGACATGATGCTGCAGGCTGCGTGGATCCAATACCGGTTTACCCTGAAATTCAACAACCACATCTCCGCGCTGGAGACCGGCTTCATCTGCTGGACTCCCCGGGACGACATTCGTAACCAAAGCCCCTTTGGTTTGATCCAATTGAAAGGATTGGGCAAGATCTGCATTTATTTCTTGAATCCCGACTCCCAGAAAACCCCTGACAACCGTGCCGGTGCTGATTAAACTCTCGTAAACCGGCCTGGCAAGATTGGTGGGAACGGCAAATCCCACGCCCTGATAGCCGCCGGACTGTGAAAAGATTGCCGTATTTATTCCGACAAGTTCTCCTCGCGTATTCACCAACGCTCCGCCGGAATTACCCGGATTGATGGCGGCATCGGTTTGGATAAAATCCTCATATTGTGTAATCCCCATTCCCCCTCGACCCAACGCACTGATAATCCCCATGGTGACAGTGGAGTTCAATCCAAAGGGATTGCCGACCGCCAGAACATATTCACCTACACGAAGACTTGAGGAATTTCCCCAAGGAACAAATGGAAGATCCGTGGCATCAACTTTCACCACAGCTAGATCTGTCTGAGGGTCAAGGCCCACAACTTTTCCGGTAAACTCTCGTTTGTCCGGAAGAGTCACCGTAATTTCATTGGCACCATCGACCACATGGTCGTTGGTTAGTACATACCCATCACTGGAAATAATGACACCGGAACCGGCTCCCTGCGCTTCCGGAACAGGAGGTCCGCCTCGCCTTTTCGGCATTCCTGGCATCTCCGGCATTCCTGGTATACCGAAAAATTCTCTCATCCGATCAGACGGCACTCCCGACATAGGAACCGGTGCTTTTTTTCGAACCGTAATATTGACCACCGCGGGTGTCACCGCCTGGGCAATGTCAGCAAATCCTCCTTTCTCCATATTTGGTGGAGATCCCATAGATGCTGAAGCTACTGGCTGGGAATTTGCCGCGTGGGAATAAAACGGCATATTCCAAGACCCGAACATCAGAATGCCAGCCAGAAACCCGATGCCAGCCAGACCTGCCTTATTGGCGTTCATACGGGTCAAAGATAGAAAGTGATTTTTTGTGACCATGGACATTCCTCCTTGATAGTTAAGAAGACCCCCTCAATATGATGTTGCATGCACATCCTAGCCCCCCGGGATAAAAGGGAGATTAAGGGGCCATTAATTTTCACTAATCTTAGAAAAACGTCTCTCCTCTTCCATGCCTCTTGGGAATGTCAGAACCGGTTGAACCGAAGAATCGGGCGTTCGGGGGTTGCCAGATACCTGGTAATTTTCAGGTATCAGGATACACTCATGGCGTATTGCCCTATTCGCCCCTCACCGAATCACTGGCCAAGAAAACAACCGGTTCGCGAAGGCAAAATTTCCATTCATTCAGGGATCGGAATTCGACGCTGAAGAAGAGGATTCCATGCCAAAACTGCCCGTAGTCCCACTCAACGAGGTCCCCCATTGCTTCGGTCGGCCGGTTTTTATTCTCCTGGAAACCATTGGAGTTTCTCATTGAATATTTCATCACACGGTAGGATTTCTCGAATGAGTCTTCCAAGCGGAGGAGGACCCAAATGAATCATTTCGGTAAAAGACATATCAGCAAATACTTGGTGGGCACCGGTTAAGGAACGAAAGGTATGGTCAAATCATTATCCACCCCGTTGTTGCCCGCGTTAACATCGATCCCCCCGGCGGGAGACGGTTTGTCAAGATCGACATATTGGAACGTACCAAATGGTTGGATCTCCTCATCAGTGGGTAATTGGTTGCGATTCCAGCCGCCTCCGAGCGCCCGGACGAGCGCCACCGAGGCTCTCAGCAGTTCAGCCTTAATAACTACCAAGTCGATACGCGCCTCGAGTGTGGCAACCTGCGCATAAATGAGTTCAAGGCTGGACGCCAGCCCGCCCCTATAGAGCTCCGTCGTCAGATTTTGCGTCTTGAGTGTGGCTCCGACGGCGGCTCCCTGCCGATTGGCCGCCAGCGTCAGCCGGTTAGTCAGGCTCAAATTGTTCTCGACCTCGCGAAAGGCGTTCAGCACCGTCGAACGGTAGCGATCTTCCGTCTCGCGATAGGCCGACCAAGCCTGCTGCAATTGAGCGCGGCGATATCCACCCTGAAAGAGGGGCAACGAAACAGTGGACCCGTAAGACCAGAAACTACTGGCGAGCTTGATCAGACTGAACCCGGTATCTTCGAACCCGCCGCCGGCCGAGAACCGGACATCGGGGTAAAAAGCCGCGCGGGCAATGCCGATGACCCGGTTGGCTTGTGCCATCCGGCGCTCCATCCCGGCGATGTCGGGCCGCCGCTCCAGCAAGGTGGAAGGGATTGTCTTGGGAATTTCAAAATCCGCCATCCGAAGATCATCGACCGGTTCGATCGTGAAGCTGCTCGGTGCCATGTTGACGAGAATGGCGATCGCCTGTTCGGTCACTTGGCGTTGGCCTTGAATCTGGGCTAATTTCGTTTCCGTACTGAACAGCAGCGATTCGACGCGGGCGACATCGAGCGCCGACGCGATTGCGCCGGCAAATTGGGCCTTGACGAGGTTAAGCACGCTTCTATAGAGGTCGATAGATTGGGTATAGATTGCCGCCTGTGCGTCGAATCCTCGGAGGGTGAAATAGTTCGCACCGATTTCCGCCTGCAGGCTGAGCCGCGCGAGGCCATACTCGGCAGCGCGCTCTTCGGCCCGGTAGAGTTCGGCACGGGTGGCATTGCGAAGCGCCGACCAAAAATCCGGTTCCCAGGACGCGAGCCCCCCGGCGGTAATGGCCACTTCCCGGTTGTCCTCGCCGAGACCGCGAAACAGACTATTGTCGGATTGTCTATTGTTCGAAGCGCCAAACCCCAGACCGGCGTGAGGAAGGTACTGCGACCTGGCCCTCATCATCACATCGCGAGCCTGGACAAACCGTTCTGCCGCGGCCTGCAGATCCGGATTGGCCGCCATGGCCTGTTCTTCAAGGCTGTTCAGGATTGGATCGTTAAAAAGTTGCCACCAATCCGGACGGAGTTCATCATCCGAGGGTTTCGCCTCGACAAAGGGACTTGCCCCTTTCCATGAGACGGGGACGACATATTGAGGCGGATCATAGCTGGGCGCCAGATCGACGGCTGGAAACCAATTACACGCCGGTAAATTTAGCGTCAGCAGTAACAAAGCCAACCGCCACGCATAACTCCACAAGATGCCCGGAACTTCCGGTCTCGGGTGTATGCGCTCGCCCACCATCGGTATAGGGCTTCTCATGGTGAAACGTGTTCCTTGGATGCCGCAACTCCCATTGGCGCAGGACCATTCGGACGTGCAGGAACTTCCATTGACGCAGGGGTGTTCGGAGGTGCGGGAGCTCCCCTTGACGCAGGAGGATTCGGACGCGCAGGAACTTCCATTGACGCAGGAGTGTTCGGAGGCGAGGCAGCTCCCATCGAAGCAGGAGTGTTCGGACGTACAGGAATTTCCATTGATGCAGGAGCTTCCATTGGCGCGGGAGTGTTCGAAGGCGCAGGACTCTTCATTGGGGGAGGACCTTCCATTGGCCCAGCACCCTCTGTTGAAACCGGCGCGTTTAATTGATCATAACCGGGTGCCGGCGTCACGATACGGACCGTGTCTCCCTCGAGCAATGCCGCGCTCGGGTTGTTCACGATGCGGTCGGAGGTGGAAACCCCTTCGGCTACTTCCACCGCGCTGTCAAGGAGTTTGCTCACGATTATCGGGTTGAAGCGCACTCGGTCATCCTCTCCCACCACAGCCAACTGTGTGCCGTGCTCCTGGAACACCAACGCGGTGGACGGAATCATGAACACTTCCCTGTCAACCGGCGCCGTGAGGTGGACTTGGGCATAGGAGCCAGGCCAAAGAGCCCTGTCCTCGTTTTCGATCGTGAAGATGGTGATCGCGGTGCGTGTGCTGACGTCGAATCCACGAGCGACGGTCAGGAATTTGGCGGTGAAATGACGATTGGGCAATTGCGGCACCGTCACGTCGGCTGTCAAGCCAGGCTGGAGGAAGGGGCCGAACGATTCCGGCACGGAGACAAAGAGGCGCAGCATACTGACGTCGGCCACGGTAAAGAGATTACTGACCGAACCAGGGGAACTAATTGTGCCTTCTTTGTTCACGTAATCACCGACATTAATATTACGGACGGTCACCACACCATCATAGGGCGCGACAATGGTTTTGAATCGAATCTGCGCCTCGAAGTTTCTGACGTTCTGCTCTGCTGCCCTGACCTTCGCCAATTCAGCTTTGGCCTCCGCCACCTTTACCGAGATCGACTGTTCGGATACCGCATGGTTTTTGCGCAGGGCCAACCAACGCTTTGCGGTGATTTCGGCGAGGGAATAGATGGCGCGCACCGATTCCAGGTCCGCTTTGGCCTGTGCATATTGGGCGTCGAGGGCCGGCGCGTTGATTTCAGCAAGGATATCGCCCTTTTTCACCAGCGCGCCGTAGTCCTTGTACCACATCTTCACATAGCCCGAGACCTGTGCGTAGATGGGCGCCTGAAACCAGGCCTGAATATTACCGGGAAGCGTAATGGTCTCGGTCGGCGGCACCGGCTTTGCGTAAATGACTGCCACGGTGGAGACGGCGTTTTCGTGCGTCTCCTCGCGTAGCAAAGAGGCGTCGCTTTTGCTCTCATAAACCCGATAGCCGAGGTAGAGGACACACAGAAGTGCCACTGAGATGACCAGGAGCCTTCCACGTAGGGACTTTTTCATTTTATATATGGTCCTTCTGACGAGCCGCTCGCCTGTTATAAACAATTGCGTAGACGCAGGGCACGAAAAACAGAGTGAAGAGGGTGGCCATGAGCAGGCCGCCGATGACGGCCCGACCCAGCGGCGCATTCGCAGAATACCCTGTTGCCATGGGGACCATCCCGAAAATCATGGCCGAAGCCGTCATGAGCACCGGACGGAAGCGGGTCGTTCCGGCTTCAATCGCGGCCCGCAACGCGTCGCCGTGCTCTTTGAGCTGATCACGCGCATAGGTCACAACGAGGATAGAATTGGCGGTGGCCGTGCCCATGGTCATGATGGCGCCCGTCAGCGCGGGCTCCGAAAGACGCGTATGGGTAAGAAATAATGCCCACGCAATGCCCGCCAACGCGCCGGGCAGGGCCGTAATGATGATGAAGGGATCCAACCAGGATTGAAAGTTGACGACGATCAGCAAATAGATCAGCACGACCGCGGCGAACAGTCCGACGATCAGCTCGAAATAGGCGTCGTGCATCAGGGAGGCCTGGCCATGGATTTCGAGCGCGGCGGTATGAGGCATCTCGTCCTCCATGTCCTTGGCAATCTTTTCGACATCCGCCAACACACCACCGAGGTCTCGCCCTTCGGCAGAGACATAGATGTTGAACAGGGGCATAATGTTCCCATGCGTGATCACGCCCGGCGTGCCCGTCGCGGTAATGTCGGCTAAATTGCCGAGGAGCTGCACCTCCTGCCCTTCCGGATCCTTCGAAGAAGGACTTGAGGCCTGGACCGGGATGGTCTTGAGACTGTTGACGCTGTTGATCTGCGGCTGCGGCGTATAGACATTGATCAGATACGACATGCCGGTACTGGGATCGAGCCAATAAATTTGGTCGGTTTGTTGGCTCCCGGCAGTTGTCATGAGTACGTTGTCGGCCATATCCTTCAGGGACCTGTTAACCCCGAGTCCAAATGTGCGATTGCCTTCGACCATGATGGTCGGCGTGGCCATTGTCTGCTGGATCACCACGTCCGCGGCGCCGGGGATTTCGCGAAACTTGCCCACCAATTTTCGGGCATACTCAAAATTGGGGTACATGTCCGGGCCGTTGATTTGCACATCGATCGGCGCAGGCGCGCCGAAGTTGAGAATTTTTGCTGTGAGATCGGACGGCTGGAAGGTGAACTCGGTTCCCGGATAGCGATCCCTCAGACCCTTTCGGAGAATTTTCCGATACTCCCACACCGGTGACTTTTCATCATTCAGGAGGATCGTGAGGTCACAATCCTGGGAGCCGATTGTCGGCGTCGGAATGAAAGCGAGGTTGTGCGGTCCGACCGGCAGGCCGCAGTTACTCACGATATTTTCGACATGACCGGGCAGCAACTCCTCGATGCTGTTGGAGACAAGCGTGGCAATGCGTCCTGAAACTTCAATGCGGGTCCCAAGCGGTGCCCGCATATGCATCGTCATGATGTCCGACCTGATCTCGGGAAAGTAATCCCGCCCGAGGAAAAAGAAGAGGGACAGGGAACTCACCGCGATGGCCAGAGCGATCGTGACGAAGATGCGACGGTTGGCGATCGCCTGTTCGAGCAGCGCACCGTAGCCCCCGCGGAATCGATTGAAGGCGCGTTCGAACCCACTCTGAAAGCGGAGAAAAATATTCCGCGATCCTTCCGCACTGGACTCTCCGTGAGGTTCATGCGGCAGCGACATGGTTATCCTTCAGCATATATTTGGCCATAGTCGGCACCAGTGTGCGTGAAAAAATAAAGGAGGCGAGCATCGCAATAATGACCGCCTCTGCCATAGGCTTAAACAGGTAGCCGGCAACCCCGCCGAGTTCAAAGAGGGGGAGCCAGACGATCGCGATGCAAAGGGTGGCAACGAAGGTCGGGACAACGATCTCATTGGCAGCGTCGATGATAGCCTGTTCGAGCGGCTTGCCCATTTCGATATGGCGATCGATATTTTCGATCATCACGGTCGCATCGTCGACCAGAATGCCGACGGCCAGCGCCAACCCGCCCAAGGTCATGACATTAATCGTTTCTTCGAGCAGATGAAGACCGATGATGGCGGTCAGAATGGACAGCGGAATCGAGGTCCAGACAATGACCGTCGCACGCCATGAGCCGAGCAGCAACAGCACGATGAGGCCAACCAGCCCACCGGCCATCAGCATTTCATGCAAGACGTCCGAGATCGAATCCTTCACGAACGTCGAGGCGTCATTGACGAGCTTGATCTCCACGCCCTCGGGAGAGATTTGCTCGGCGCGCGGGATCATTTTCTTGATTCCATCGACGACGTCGAGAGTCGAGGCCTCCGTGCTTTTCATCGCGACCAGGATGACGGTCTGTTTGCCCTTCACCAGGACGGAGTTCTGTTGCACCCGCCCCATGAGACGAACAGTGGCGACGTCGCGCAAGTAGACAAACGCGTTGCCTTCCCGCTTGATCGGGAAATCGGCGAAATCCTCAATCTTCAAAGGTGACGCGTTCGTCATAACGATCCAGTCGGTCTCCTTGATCTTCACATCGCCGGAAGGCAGCACGAGGTATTGCTGTTGGAGGGCATTGTGAATGTCCGCCGGAGTGAGCTGACGGGCAAGCAATTTCTGTTGATCGAGATTGACCATGACCTGCATGTCCTGACCGCCGTAGGGGTGCGGGAGAACGATCCCGGGTACCGTCACAAGCAGGGGGCGGATTCGCATGTAGACGAGATTGTAAAGTTCCGCGGGCGTCAGGTGGTCGGAGCTGATTTGGAGCATGGCCACCGGGATGGAGGATGGAGCGAGGCGCATGACCATGGGCGGCGAAATATCGGGCGGCAGCGCATTGACGACGTTCTGGGCAATGCCCACGATATCCGCTTCGGCCCGCCCCACGTCGACATCGTCCTGGAGAAAAATATTCGTGATGCTGCTGCCGAAGTAGGAGTGGCTATGGATGTACTTGATGCCTTCCACCGTCGAGGTCAGGAAGCGTTCGAACAAATAGGTGATGCGCCCTTCCACCTGCTGCGGCAGCATGCCGGAGTAAATCCAGACGACGGAGGTGACGGGAATCGTGATATTGGGGAAGATGTCGGTCGGCATGTGGCGTATGGTGTTGACCCCCAATATTATAATGAGGATGGTCATGACGACGAAGGTGTAGGGCCGCCGCAGGGCAATGAGGACGAGTTGGTTCATGCGCGAAGCCTCCCAAAATCGGTTGGAATTTCTGCCATGTTGGATGCCATTTTATCTAAACAACCTCTTTTGGTTTCTGTGATCCGGGCACCGTAACTCTAAAGCATTCCCTCCTAGCTCCTAGCAAAATCCTTACCAAATTAAAATTAGTTGACCTTCACAGATTAACCACAGCAGAACGTGCGCACTTTATGGCGCAAACCGTCGTCATCCGCTCTACGTCGAAAGTGTTGAACAAACAAAGCTATAAGGAATTCGGTGTGAGTTTTTGCACTGAGTGCATTGTGCGAATTCTCACCATTTATTCAGGCGAGAGAACGTTGTCTTGGAAGGAGACATAGAGAAATGCTCGAAAACATGGGCGTTACCTCGATTTTCTACAGGCCATCGAAGCATTTCCCAAGTGGTATTTATCTTGCTATTACATAAATTGCAGTTATGCAGTAGGCCGCACAAAGATCAGCGGATCTGCTTGAAAATTGATTCAGCCTCATTATTCATTTTGCGGATTAGACCTCTAATAACGTCAGAGGTCGGAAAGTTGAGCATCATGAGAGGAATTCGGAAACTTAGTATGGCGATAGCGCTGGTAGGTGGCATCCTCGGTATCGTGCCAACCGGAGAGCCTGTTCAAGCTGAAGCTCTGACTATTGGGGCCGCCCCAAGCTTGAGGTCGGCACTACAGGAAATTGTGCCGATGTTCGAGAAAGAATATGATGCGGCCGTAAAGGTCGTGTACGGTCCGTCACAAACATTTCGGCGGCAAATTGAAAAGGGAGCTCCGATCGATGTGTTTCTCCCTGCCGCGGTTGGGGAAGTCGAAAAACTGCAAAAGAAGAGAATGACTCTCAATGGGGGACCTCGGATCTATGCACAAACCTCTCTCGTACTCGTCATGTCAGCGAGTTCACACATCATGCCGATTTCCTTTCGTGAGGCACTGCCCAATGGAGCGATCCGCATGGCCCTTGGCGATCCGAGAACGTCGTCATTGGGAGAAATCACGGCACAGGCACTTGCCAAGCGTGATCCCGCATATAAGAACCGGTTCAAGCTGGTCCATGCGGCGCATGCTGAGGATATCGTGAACCTGATTCACACAGGGAAGGCGGACATGGGTATCATCTATCGCGTGGATGCGATCAACAACCCCCAAGTGCGCATCATTGAAGAAAATCCTGCCGGAATGCATATACCGGTCCTACTAGGGGAAGCGGTAGTGTCGACTTGTCGAGAGGCATCCATGAAGGTCGCGGAGGAGTTTTTCGATTTCATCATGAGTCCTCGCATACAAAAACTTCTCGTCAAATATGGCTTTGATCATGGTTTTGATTCCGTCTCATCGAATGGATGACGTGGGTAGAAAGGATTTTGAGCCTACGTATGCCCTAGAGGCATGTTTAAGCGCTGCCGAGGAAAAGCCTTGGAACTATCCACCATTCTCGCCTCTCGTCGCGACGGTAGGTTATGCGACACCTGCTTCGCAGAAAACTCACTCTGTGCTCATCGAAGGAGAAAAGAAAGTTCCCTTTGACCCAGAAACCAAAGTACCCCTGCTACCCCGCTTAATATAAACGGATTCATCGGGACTCTGGAAGGCTGTGGAGTTTGTCACGACTTAGATCGAATACCGAGACAGCACCAGGCGGGACAGGCAGCGGTATGCTAATCGGGAAGCGTGTTGCCTTGGAAATTGCGATTCGTCATTCTCGCAGCCTGTCGCAATTGTGTGGTCATGTCATTCTCGAGGCAGCAAGTAGTGTCTGCCGGTCATAGCGCAGCAGGTCACCAATGCGCTCAAGGGTGAAATCTACTGTTGAAAAATTCGGAGTACCTGGAGATCCCCCGCATATTGTCCTACGCGTGGAAACACATTGCGCACATGAGAGTCCAAGCGTTTTTTGGTTGTCGACAATGCCATAATCCATGCCGCGTCATGCATGCCTTCACCGCCTTCTCCCTCGTCAACAAGGTCCTGCAATTCCCTCTTACCCTACAGGGTCTGTGCATCCCCGGCAGGACAGCCAAGGTTGACCCAGCTCAAGGATAGACAGATGGTTCGCCAATCAGTTCATTTGGAGATTTGGTCCTCCAGGTATGGCGGACCTTCGAAGAACCGGTAAGTGGCGACTCCTGGCTCAGAGGCTGATAATAGAGAGATCCTGATCGCGAGTCCGGGGGAAGGGATCATCCAGAACAGAAAGATTTATTCTGCGTCGAGCTTGACCTTTCCCCAGAACGCCTGATGTGCACAGGCTTGATAGACAAGGAGCAGAATGAATCCAACGAGAAACCACCAAAGGCCGATCTGCATGCCATAGACGCCGGCGGTGGCGTTGGTCACGGTCAAGCTGTTCGCCGGCTCACTCGTCGCAATCAGGATGTTCGGGTATGACCCCCAGGCTGTGCTGGCCAGCATAGTCAGGATCAAGAGACTCGTTGCGGAAAATGCTCCCGCATCCCAATCACGCCTTCGTATTTCAAGAGCCAACAACAACGTCACCATGGTGAGAACAGGGAAAACATACCCCATGGGATGGGCGGCATAGTTGAGATAGAATAAGGGTTGGACAAAGGGAACAGCCGTGAGGGCCAGCACGACCAGAATGACCACGGCCGATCCAGTCAGCCAGGCAGCACGTCGCGCCCGTTTTCGCAACTCGCCCTCCGTCTTCATGGCCAGGAAATTGGCGCCGTGCATGGCGAGGATCGACGCGCTTGTGGCTCCGATGAGGATGGTAAACCAATCCAGTATCCCCGGATCCGGTCCAGTCATGAGATTTGTCCAGAGCGCCACGAAGAAATAGCCTTCGGAATTCAACGGCACACCGCGAATGAGATTACCCAAGGCCACACCGAACACGACAGCCAAGAGGAGGCTCGCCCCGGCAAAGGCCACATCCCAAAACTGCCGCCACAGGGGGTGATTCACGTGCGACCGGAGTTCGAGCGCGAGTCCACGGGCAATCAGCAGCCACAAAACCAGATGCAAGGCCAGATAGAAACCGCTGAACCCCGCCGAATAGGCCTTGGGAAACGCAAAAAATAACAGTCCACCCGCAGCAATCAGCCACACTTCGTTGCCGTTCCAAATAGGGCCGATGGCGGCCAACGCCGCACGCCGGTCCGTTTCATTTTTCGCCACGAAGCTGTAGACGATTCCCAGGCCGAAGTCGAAGCCGTCAAGGACAACATAGACCGCCAACATGAACGTGACGGAAACATACCAGAAGGTTTCCATTTGTACTGGTTCCTACGGGTTCGCAGACTTAGGAATAGAACTTTCCGGGCCATGCCTGATTATATCAGCGATCAGGAATAGAAAGAGCAGTCCCAAAACGAGATAGATTCCGAGATATCCGAGTAAGGTAAACAGTGCATTCCCAGAATGGACCAGCGGTGAGACACCGTCAGCCGTGCGGAGCAGGCCATACACCAGCCAGGGTTGGCGGCCAAGTTCGGCGGTCATCCAGCCGGCCGTGGTGGCGAGATAAGGAAACGGGGCGGCAAGCATGAGCAGCCAGAGCAGCCAGTTCGCGGCAAACAATCGTCCCCGCCAAAGCCAGAGCAGCGCCAATCCCATGACCGATACGAGTATGGTTCCAAGCCCGGCCATCACATGGTAGGCATAATAAAGCAGCGCCACATTGTCCGGCCACTCTGCACGTGGAAAAGCATCGAGCCCTTTTACCTCGGCATAGAGTTCGTCAAAGAGCACAATACTCAACGCATCAGGCACCACGAGTGGATTGTCGATTGTCATGGTTTCGATGTTCGGCTGGCCAATGAGCACCATACCCGCGCCACGCTCGGTCTTGAAGAGCCCTTCGAAGGCAGCGCCTTTGACCGGTTGGTGTTCAAACACCTGCCGGGCATTTTCGTGGCCGGTCGGAAAGATCATCAGAGCGGTGGCGATGGCCCCCGCCACCACGCCGGTGCGGAGGAATGTCTTTGCCTCCTTCACGTGCAACCCAGACAGGAGATAGAACGAACCGAGCGCTGCCATGACGAATGAAGCCGTCACGACGGCGGCCGTCATGTTGTGGGCGAATTGCCAGAACAGCCAGGGATTCGTGAGCAGACCGGAAAGACTGTCGACGAACAACCGTCCATCCGAAGCCACCGTATAGGCGACCGGATGTTGCATCCAGGAGTTCGTTGCCAGAATAAAATAGCCGGAAAGCCAGGAACCGAGAAAGAGCATCAGCGATGCGGCCCATTGCACCCGCCGACTGAATCGCCCTTCGCCGAACAGCATGATGCCGAGAAACGACGATTCCAGAAAAAACGCAAACAGGCCTTCCATCGCGAGTGTCTGGCCGATCACTCCGCCGGCGAAGTTGGAGAATTTTGCCCAATTGGTCCCGAACTGGAATTCCAAAGGGATACCGGTCACGACACCAAAGGCAAAACTCAAGGCGAAGATCTTTGTCCAGAACCTGGCGATCTGATGATAATGCTCGTCACCGGAAACGAGTGCACGGCTCCTCAGATAAAGGAGGAGCAAGGCCAGCCCGATCGTCAATTGGGGAAAGAGATAATGAAATGTGACGGTGAAAGCAAATTGTAGACGGTCGTAAAGTAGCGCACTGGCCATAGAATTCCTTTACTGAACGGTGACACCTCGGAACGGGAACCGGCCGGCCGAAAAACGTCTTCTAGGAGCCTGGTCTCTCCCTCATCTGCGTTGTCATCGTAACAGATCCAGCAGATGGAGTGGAGCGTCCGGGAGGGGTGGCCCGGAGACCACCCCATATACCCAAACAGCTTGCCAAACATGTTCGGACCTTGTCCGGGAAAGTATCGAACATGGACACGATTTTCGGATAGCTCATTGTTTATTCGAATCTTTCAAAGAAAGGGGCTTTCAATGCGGCCATGGCTCTCCAATATAGCCGAGTCAACACGGGTTGAATGCCGATTAAGGAATGGAAGGTGTGGTCAAATCATTATTCACCGAGTTATTACCCGCGTTGACATCGATCCCTCCGGCTGGCGCCGGTTTGTCAATGTCGACATATTGGAATGTATCGAAAGGCTGGATTTCGTCGTCCGCCGGCAATTGGTTTCTGTTCCACCCCCCGCCGAGTGCACGAATAAGAGCAACCGAGGATTTCAGGAGATCGGCCTTGATCATCACTGACTCGATGCGCGCCGTGAGCGTTGCCACCTGGGCGTAAATGAGCTCAAGACTTGAAGCCAGGCCACCCATATAGAGGCTCGATGTCAGGTCTTGTGTTTTGAAAAATGCTCCGACTGCGGCATCCTGCCGATTGGCCGCGGCGGTTAGCCGGTTGGTCAGGCTTAAATTGTTCTCAACTTCGCGAAATGCATTAAGCACCGTCGAACGGTATCGGTCTTCTGTCTCGCGATAAACCGACCAGGACTGCTGCAATTGGGCGCGGCGAAATCCACCCTGGAAGAGCGGGAGCTCTATGGCGGACCCGTAGGACCAGAAACTATTGGCAAGCTTTATAAGATTGAAGCCGGTATCTTCGAACCCTCCGCCGGCCAGGAATGTCACATTAGGATAAAAGGCGGCGCGGGCAATGCCGATCGCGCGATTCGCCTGGGCCATCCGGCGCTCCATCCCGGCGATGTCCGGTCGACGCTCCAGTAAGGTGGAGGGAATGGTTTGCGGAATCGTGAAATCCGCCATTCGAAGGTCGTCGACCGGCTCGATCGTGAAACTGGCCGGCACCATATTAAGGAGAATGGCAATCGCCTGTTCCGTCACCTGGCGTTGACCTTGAACCTGGGCCTCTTTCGTCTGAGTGCTGAACAGCAGAGATTCGACTCTGGCAATGTCGAGTTGGGACGCGATCCCGACTGTGAACTGATTTGTGATCAGGTTCAGCGATCCTTTATAGAGGTCGATGGATTGGGTATAAATCGCAAGCTGCGCGTCGAAGCCGCGAAGCGTGAAATAGTTTGCCGCAATTTCCGCTTGTAGGCTGAGCCGCGCAAGCCCATATTCAGCGGCGCGTTCTTCGGCGCGGTAGATCTCAACGCGGGTGGCGTTGCGGATCGCCGACCAGAAATCCGGCTCCCAGGATGCTACCCCTCCCATAGAGACAGTCGATGCGGTGTCCGAAATATTGGGATTGCGAAACAGATGATTGTCGGATTGCCTATTATCGGAGGCACCGAACCCCAGTCCCACATGTGGGATGCGGCGTGAACGGGCTTTCATCATCATATCGCGGGCCTGAACAAACCGCTCGGCGGCCGCCTGCAGATCCGGGTTAGCCGCCATGCCCTGATCCACAAGTTTGTTCAGAACCGGATCGTCATACAGGGACCACCAGTCCTGTCTCAATGCATCATCCGATGGCCTGGCCTGGACGAAGGGACTTGCCCCATGCCATGAAGCAGGTACGACGAATTCGGCCGGTTGATAGTCCGGCGCCAGATCAACGTGGGGCAAGCAGGCCGACAAATTGAGCACAAGGAGTAAGATACTGCTGCTCCAGGCACAAACCCGAAAGATGGGTGATCCTTCTAGTCTCATGTGTAAGCGCTTGCCCATTGAGTGTATTGGGACGATCATGGTGGAAATTATTCCGTTGAAGCCGCGGCCTCCGTTGGCGCAGGATTGTCCATTGGCACAGAAACCTCCTTTGCCGCAGGGCCCTCGGTATTGAGGCGGTCATAACCAGGTGCTGGTGTGACGATGCGCACTTTTTCGTTTTCGAGCAATGCCGCGCTGGGATTATTCACAATGCGGTCGGTGGAAGTAATCCCCTCTGTGACCTCAACCGTGGCGTCGAGGATTTTGCCCACGGTGATCGATTTAAAATGAATGCGATCGTTATCCGTCAACATGGCTACTTCGGTGCCATTTTCCTGGAACACCATCGCGCTGGTTGGAATCGTGAGGAAATCAGAATCAACGGACGTCGTGAGAGTTACCTTGGCGTATGAGCCAGGCCAGAGGGCTTTATCTTCGTTGTCCAGCACGAATTCGGTAACCGCGGTGCGGGTGCTCACATGGAATCCGCCTGCGACAGTAAGGAATTTTGCTGTAAAACGACGACTGGGCATTTGCGGCACGGTTACCTCAGCCGTCAGGCCTGGCTTGAGAAATGCCCCGAAAGACTCCGGCACAGAGATAAATAGGCGCACCTTGCTGACGTCGGCCACTGTAAAGAGGTTGCTGATCGCACTGGGAGAACTGATCGTGCCTTCTTTGTTGACATAGTCACCGACATTGATGTTGCGATCAATCACCACCCCATCGAAGGGCGCCACGATCGTTTTGAACCGAATCAGCGCCTCGAAATTTCTGACATGCTGCTCCGCGGCATTGACCCTTGCTGCTTGGGCGTTCGCTTCTGCTACTTTTACCGAAATCGACTGCTCGGAGACGGAATGTTTATCGCGGAGCGCCAGATAACGTTTTGCGGTCAATTTGGCAAGACCATATAGGGCGCGTTCAGACGCCAGATCCGCCTTGGCCTGCCGATATTGAGCGTCAAGAGCCGGCGCGTTGATTTTGGCCAGAATGTCGCCTTTCTTCACCTTGGCTCCGTAATCCGTGTACCACATTTTCACATAGCCCGAGACCTGGGCGTAGATCGGCGCCTCAAACCAACCTTGGATATTGCCTGGTAGAGTAATGGTCTGAGTTGGTGGTAGGGGTTTGGGATTGATGATGGCCACGATTGGAACGGCGTCTTCAAGTGTCTCCTCGCGTAGCGTAGCGGCGCCGCTGTTGTGTGCATAGATTCGATAGCCCATGTATAGAAGGCTCAGCAGAATTGCGAAGATCACAAGGCCTCTTCCACGCAGGATCTTCATATTATCCATGGTCCTTTTGGCGAGCCCCTCGCCTGTTGTAGATGATGGCATACACGCAAGGCACGAAAAACAGGGTAAACACGGTCGCGACCATCAGACCGCCGATGACAGCCCGACCCAACGGCGCATTGGGGGAATTGCCCATCGACATCGGCAACATCCCGATGATCATGGCCGATGCCGTCATCAGCACCGGACGGATGCGGGCTTTCCCGGCTTCGACAGCAGCCAGCATCGCGTCTCCGTGCATTTCGAGCCGTTCGCGGGCGTACGATACGATAAGAATCGAATTGGCGGTTGCTGTGCCCATCGTCATAATAGCCCCCGTCAGCGCCGGCACGGAAATATTCGTATGGGTCAGGAACAATGCCCATGCAATACCCGCCAAAGCCCCGGGCAATGCGGTAATAATGATAAAGGGGTCCAGCCAAGATTGAAAGTTGACAACGATCAGAAGGTACACCAGCACGACGGCAAAGATGAGACCGACAATCAACTCAACATACGCCTCATACATGGTTTCGGCTTGCCCATGAATTTCAAGCGCTGCACTGCGTGGCAACTCGTCCTCCAGGCTTTTGGCAGCCTTCTCGACATCCGCCAGAACCCCTCCGAGGTCGCGCCCTTCGGCAGACACGTAGATATTAAACAGGGGCATAATGTTCGCGTGCGAAATCAGGCCGGGCGTTCCGATCATTGAATGCGTCGTCACATTACCGAGTAGTTGTACGTTATCTTGCGACGAATCGAGATTGTTCTGATCGACAGGGACCGTCATGAGATTTTTAATGCTCGTGAGCTGAGGCTGCGGCGTATAAATGTTGATCTGATAGGAGATACCCGTTTTGTGATTGAGCCAATATTGCTGGTCAATCTGTTGACTACCCGAAGTGGATAGCAGCAGATTGTCGGCGATTTCCCCCTCGCTCAGGTTTGTGCCAAGACCGAACGTGCGTTGGCCTTCAACGAAAAGGGTCGGCGTGCGCATCGTCTGCTGTATCGTCACGTCCCTGGCGCCGGGAATCTTGCGAAGCTCTCCTGCCAATTTTCGTGCGAACTCGTAGTTGGCGTACATCTCCATCCCATTAATCTGCACATCGATCGGCGCGGGCGAGCCAAAATTGAGAATTTTGGCGGTCAGATCAGCCGGCTGAAATGTGAATTCGGTTCCTGGATACCGCTCACTTAGACCTTTGCGGAGAATACGCCGATAGTCCCAAACCGGTGACTTTTCATTTTTCAGGTCGATCGTCAGGTCGCAATCCTGCGACCCGATCGTCGGGGTCGGAATAAAAGCGAGGTTATGCGGTCCGACCGGCAGGCCGCAATTGCTGACGACCCCTTCAACCTGCCCGGGAAGCATCTGCGCGATGTCTTTCGAAACGAGAGAACTGAGACGGCTTGAGACCTCAATACGCGTACCGAGCGGTGCCCTCATATGCATCTGCATTGTCCCCGACTTGACCTCAGGGAAGAAATCCCGCCCATTAAAGAAAAACAGGCTAAGGGAGGCAAGCGCGAGTGCGAGAGAGATGGCGACGAAGGTGCGACGATGGAGGATTACCTGTTCGAGACGGGCATTATAGCGCTCACGGAACCGGTCAAAGCCGCGTTCGAAACCCTGCTGGAAGCGGACGAAGAAGCTCTGGGGTTTTTCCGGTTCGCCCCCTCCACCGGCTTCAGTGGCCTGCGGCGCGTGGTGATCCGCGAGGATATATTTTGCCATGGTCGGCACCAGCGTACGCGACAAGATGAACGATGAGAGCATGGCGAAAATGACCGCCTTTGCCATTGGTGCAAACAGCCAGCCGGATACGCCGCTGAGCTCAAAGAGCGGGAGCCAGACGATCGCGATGCTTAACGTGGCAACCAACGTGGGGACGATAATCTGGTTGGCGGCGTCCACGATCGCCTCCTCAAGGGGTTTACCCATGGCAATATGGGTATCGATATTCTCAATCATCACCGTCGCGTCGTCGACGAGGATGCCGACGGCCAGCGCCAATCCTCCTAACGTCATGAGATTCAGCGACTCTCCTGCTAAGTTTAAGCAGATGAGTGCGGACAGGATGGAGAGCGGGATCGAAGTGGCGATAATAACGGTTGGCCGCCATGAGCCCAGCAACATCAGGACGATAAGAGCCACCAGCGCGGAAGCCGTCGCCATTTCTTTTACCACATCCGCGATCGATTCCTTCACGAAAAGCGAGGCGTCGTTGAGAATCTTAACCTCTACGCCCTTGGGCACGATCTTTTCAATGCGAGGAATCGCCTTCTTGACCCCATCGACCACCTCCAACGTCGAAGCCTCCCCGCTCTTCATGACGACGAGGGTGACGGCCTGTTTGCCTTCCACCAGCACGGCATTCGTTTGTGGAGGGCCGGCGAGGGTCACGTTGGCCACATCACGCATATAAATGAAGGCGTTTCCCTCTCTCTTGATCGGAATATCGTTAAAATCCTCGACCTGCAACGGCATCGCGTTTGTCTGGACCATCCAGTCGGTGGCCTTAATCTTTTGGTCGCCAGCCGGCAGCACCTTGTTCTGCTTGTCGAAAGCATGGAAAATATCTGCTGGGGTAAGGTTACGAGCAAGTAATTTCTGCTGATCAAGCGAGACCAGAAGCTGTTTCGGCTGTCCCCCATAAGGATGTGGCAAGATGGCCCCGGGAATAGTCACAAGAAGGGGACGGATTTGAGTAAAGGCAAGGTTATAGAGCTCTGCGGGTGTCAATGTGTCTGAGGTGACCTGCAACATCGCGACCGGCACTGAGGACGCTTCCAGACGCATAATCATTGGTGGGGAAATATCTGGCGGCAGCGCTTTCACGACAGTCTGCGCAATCGCCGCAACCTCGGCTTCGGCGCCGGCAAGGTTGACTCCCTCCTGAAGAAAGATATTAATGATGCTGATGCCGAAATAGGATTTGCTGTCAATCTTCTTGATGCCCTCGACGGTCGAGGTCAACGCCCGTTCAAAGTAAAACGTGATACGACCGGATACATCACTCGGCAACAAGCCTGCGTAGGACCAGACAACGGAGATGACGGGAATCCTGATATTCGGAAAGACATCGGTTGGCGTTTGGAGCACCGACTTCGTCCCGAATATCACGATTAAGATGGCAAGAACGACGAAGGTTAAAGGCCTTCGGAGGGCAATAAGGACAAGTTGGTTCATGCGTACGCTCTATTAAAAGCCTTTCAATTCTCCATCATTGATGCAGAGCTGACCTAAGAGATAGCATCTCCCAACCAAAATACCTCCTCTCGCGTCCTCTAGGGGATAACAAACAGGGAACTACTTAGCAAATTGAATTAGCGAATAGCAAAAAACCTAACCAATTGGATGGCCTCGACATCCGGCAGGGCATGGAAAGATGCGCGCACATTATGGGGATCAGATCGTGGCCATCTAGTCATTTCCAAATTTTTGAATAGCCAACCATGAAAAATTCGGACTGGCGGCTTAGGCTGTTGGACCGGAAATGTGAGAGAATTCTTCAGTCGCGTGAAAATGTGGGATCAGAAAGGTTTTCCTGAATCCTTTTTCAGGAATCATAAAAGAGGCATTGATCTTGCTTTGATGGATTTTCTGGATATAATTCTCGAATTCAATTTATGGTCGACTCAAGACTCTAACCTATTTGTGAAAGTTTATTAAAGGCATTTAAGGCGGCCACCTTGTAACATTCGGCCAGTGTCGGATAATTGAAGACCCGGTCAAGAAAATAGTCCAGCCCACCCCCTAATTCCAGTACCGCTTGCCCGATATGGATGAGTTCCGTGGCACCCGTGCCGATCACATGGACACCGAGAAGCTTCCGGGTCTCCCGGTGAAACAGCATCTTGAGCAAACCATTGTCATCCCCCATAATTTGCCCACGGGCGATTTCCTTATAGCGAGCCACTCCGGTTTCATAAGGGATTTTTTTCTCCGTCAGCTCATGTTCATGCGCGCCGATCATGGAAATCTCCGGAATGGCGTAGATGCCGAAGGGAAAGTGCGTATCCATCGGACCGGCACTGACTCCAAAGGCATGGCACGCCGCCCGTCGGCCCTGCGCGGCAGAAGTGGAGGCGAGACTGGGGAACCCAATCACGTCCCCGGCGGCAAAGATATGGGGGACCTGGGTTCGAAAATCCTCATCAACTGCGAGGCGCCCCCGGGCATCCGCGATAAGACCCGCTCCAGCCAAATTCAATCGGTCGGTTGCGCCGATTCTCCCGGCGGAATACAGAACCATGTCGGACACGAGGCGCTTCCCGGACTCCAATTGGATCACCGCTTGTTTGGGCGGGCCTTCAGCAATAGTCAATGCGCCCACGGTTTCTCCCAATCGGAAGGTCACATCCCGGTTTCTCATTTGATGAATGAGTTCCTCAACGATTTCATTGTCGAGGAATTCCAGTAAATGCTCTCGTTTATCCACCACGGTTACGTCGATTTCGAGTGCGGCAAACATGGAGGCATACTCCATCCCGATGACGCCCCCTCCGACAACCACTAAACGTTTGGGCAGAGATGTGAGGTGAGCCATCTCATCACTGGTAACAATGATTTCACCATCCACGCCGGTACCAGGCGGCGGGGCGGCTACGGTTCCGACGGCAAGCAGAATATTCTCAGCAGTGACCGTTTTCGTTCCCTGTTCTGTGTGAATAACGAGGGTATGGGCATCGGTAAAGGCGGCTTCGCCGGAAATGAGTTCGATATCATTCCTCCAAAGCTGATCCTCCACAACATCGACTTCCCGGTTGCGGACAAATTGCACACGGGAAAAGAGTTGTTCCGCTGTGGGACGGTGCCGTTCCCGATTTCTTGTCTCTTGAACAAACGGATGGTTGGTAGCCATGAAGGATAACACGGCCTCGCGTAGGGTTTTGCTGGGAATGGTTCCGAGTTCTATGCATACCCCCCCCGCGCACTGCCGACGTTCAACCACTCCCACCCGCTTCCTGAACTTAGCGGCTTGGATCGCAGCTCGTTGGCCTGCCGGGCCGCTGCCGATGCATAAGAAATCAAAATCGAATTGATGAGTCATCGGGATCCAAAATATATCAGGCCAAATTTGAGGCCATGCCAAAAAATGCATTAGGGACGTTACATGACATCCTTAATGTGGACATGGAATAGGGAAGAGCCTCAGACCTATTCACTAAAACGCTCCCTCAATGTTACCACAATTATTTTTCCCAAAATACCGAGTAAATTGTGACCATATCAACGGGCTGGCAATGCTTTATCTGCCCGTTGCTTTTAATCCGGATTGAGCCCCATCAGGGCAAGGAAATTAACATTCCTGTAATTATATTCTCAATACATTAGCATTTAGTCTGCTCATTATTCGTATATCGTATGGCGATCCCGGTTAGTGACGTGACAGTATAACTGTAGGGAATCGCCATGCCTCTTCCGTAACCCATTCCGTAACCCCAACCAGGATACCCATAACTTCCCATTCCCCAGGGTCCTCCCATCATCATGGGGCTTTGGTAGCTGACTCCATGCTCCAAATATTTTTCAGATTTGGTAAACACGACCGCATCACTGCCTAATGAAGCTGCCTTTTTAAGAATATAGGTCTGCTCGGTGGCATAACTGCCCGACCCACTACCTTCCATACTCAGTTGTGCAATGTCGATATGGGCACAGGAGGGCTCACGAATTAAAATTTCAACTTCCTGCCATGAGGCTTTGGGCGGAAAGGTCTGGGAAGTGAGAAGAAGCGTATTGACGGACGTACATCCGGTCATGAATATTCCGAAACCGAGGAGCCCTATGAAAACCATGTCCCGCCACACAGGCATGTGCTTGATGGCATGACGTTCGCTCATGGAAGGTACCGCTCAAACATGTGCCCTTCTGTGATCAGGCGGCGCTCTTCGATTGTATCCCGTTGTCGGCGGTAGACTTCAAGGCTCGTCCGGTACTGGTCTTCATGGAGACGCCAGGCAGCCATTAACTCATGCGGTTCACCGGAAATTCCCTGCACTTTTTGTAGCATGGTCTTCGCAAATCGCAAATGTTCAAGTTGCAGTTCCCATTGTTCCAGGTGCAGTGTCCATCCTTGAAGATCAAGTGCTCGTAGTTCCTGAATGACTGGGTCATGTGTGACAGGGAGATTTTGCAAAAAATTTATCCGTTTTCTGATTTCATCCAGGTTGATGGTCAATTCTCCAATGTGTCTTTCCACATCACTGAGAATGGATTGTAAGGGCCGAATTTCTTCGGCGAGTCCCGCCTCGGTTCCCATTCCCGTGACGATCACGGTCAAAACCACCAGAAGCACCCTCAATCTTTTGGCTATAGACATCATGTTTCCTTTCTCTTACCTCCAACAGTGCGTTCCCCTATGTATACCGGACAAACCGATCTCTTCCCATTCTGAATCACCGTATCAAATTGCCACAAGGGCCATGTACACTCGTCACCGTCATCCCGTTGGCCGATTTTTTTTCATGGGTCCATTGATCACAGAACCCATACACTAAAACACCGCAAAGCACCGAATAATTATTACGTTCGGAAAACTGCGTCGATTGGTAGTGTATGGCCCTCAAACTTAAGGTTTCAATGATTTTGTTGTACGTGTGCATTTTGGCAAATCACTTGGAATACGTATCACGATAGTACTTGAACGCTGAAACATCTCGCACATTATAGGATCGATGGGTATGGGAAAAGGCACGACTATGCGCGGTGTCCCCTTTCCCGCTAATCCCGAGACGGTGTAGCTTTTGTATCGGGAATGACTGGATTATAGACAAGCCACCCACATGTCAAAATACCAAAGGCCGGGATTTTGCCAACCGCCCCTCGTCCATGCTTCCCCTTCTAGGACTGTAAAATACCACTCATCTACTTCAATGCCCGGAGCGAAGGGCATTATCTCTGCCAGGATCTGATTCCCCAGCCGTGGGGAAATCCCTGATGAATCACCAAAGCAAAAGCTGGTCTATTCTTGCATTTGCCGTAGCCACACCGTCTTGAGCATGGATAAGCGGCGTTTCAGGATTGCTCAGCCCACCGAGATGGAAATCGAGTTCACCATTGGTCAGTCCCAATATTTTATTACAAAATGGCCTCCCCCCTACGGAGCGTTCCTCTGTATCAGAATCGACCATGGTATTCAACACCGATTCGCATCTCAATTATTCAAAAGTTTACGGGTTTGCACCTTCTCGAATGGTGTGCAGGTCTATGGGAAAAGTCCTGAGGGCTTATCCTTTATCCCGGAAACGATCATTCAATTGGGATTCAGATGCTAAGGCCAGATGACTACGAACTCAACTGTGATCTCCCTTCATGCATGAGAGGAGAATTGTTACCTCGCCAGGTAGATGTGGTGTAATCGTCCTAGCTCGATGGTGTAGGCTATCGACAGGCGCCGTTTAGAGCCAAGCCATAAATATAGATCCAAAACAGTTCATTTCAAGTTTCAGCAAATTTTCCGCACACAGACCTCAGAGACACGGTGAGATTTTGAGAAACCAGATCAATCACCTTATCTTTCATCCTTTAAGTATGTCAGAATCAGAAAGGGTTCGGTCGCAATCCATCAAAGACTTTTTCATTGATCGATGAAGTCATTTTGAGAACCACAAGGAGGACATCATGGAAGTGCTCACATTACTCATTGCTATCGTCGCGTTAGTAATTGCAATTCTGGCGTTTCAGCGAACGGGCGGGGGAATGCGGGATCTCCGCAGACGAATAGAAGACCTCACCGAAAAATCCGAGCAGGCGACCAAAGGGGCTCGCGACATGACCGCTGATGCCCTCAGTCGCCTGGAAACGTTTATTCGCGGACAGCAGAAACCTTCTCCAGTGCAGCAGGAACCCCTGGAGGACGAACCTCCAATCACACAGCAGACCTCTTCTCCAACAGAACCGGAAAAACTAAAAGACGAACCTCCAACCACACAGCAGACCTTTCCTTCAACAGAATGGGAAAAACCCATAGACGAACCTCCAAACACGGAACAGAAACCATGAGACCATGGGTCATACCGGCGACGGTATTTTTTCTAGGATTAGGCCTTGGCTTCAGTAGCCCGATGTTAGCCTCACGGTATTTGGATTCCTACCTTCCCGCTTTTTTGAAGGACGCCATGCATCCACTTGAAGGATCGGTGACACACAAAAAACGCCAAGAGGATCGTTTACTGGTCACCATGACGACTCAAGACGGAAGCATTTTAGCCACCTTTCAACAGCAGGCGCCTGAGATCGACCTCCTTATTGAGGAACGTGATCTGGTAACATTAGACGTGCCGAAATACGAACCTTTTATTCACGATCCCACTTTGCTTCGGGTCACCAAACACAAGGAGATGAACCCTGCCCTTGCGGCACCTCCGAATCCGTCCATTCCATCTGCCCCGACAAAGGAATCCGACTCAATGATTAATTCCCCAGGATCTGCTCCCTAAACTAACGAGGCCGTATCGAACACCTGTTCTCCTTGAAGTTGACTCCCATATTTCTCTGGTCTTAACAAAAAAGAGGTGAAAGTGATTTGGTTAACCGAAGTACGTCAGTGGAATAGGTCCATGCTATGGATTCTATCAGTTCTCCTGTTAGTGGGAATACTGACCGGCTGCGGTGCCATGAATGCCATACCCCTTCCTGAATCGCCAACTGCAGTCCAACAACTCCTCATGGCTCAAGCTGTGGAGCGAAGTCTGCATGGAGAGAACACCATGCCCATCCTCTTAACCCCTGGAGAGACGGTAAGTCTCGATATCTCTGGATTGCACGTGGCAGATGGATTGCCCGTTGCCCAAGGTTTTTTCAAGGGTGCAATTGGGGGTTGGCTGGGAGAAAGCGGACTGAAAATCGTTGCGGATCCAGCTAAAGCCAAGTACCGAATCCACATCCTTGTTCAGGGTCTAGGAGTCGAGCAACGGTCCTCCTTGTTCGGGTTACCTCCAATACAGAGTGCACTCCTCCCAATTGCCTTGCCCGAGATTGCGATATACGCATCCCAAAAATTGTCGGGATATTCCCGATTCCGCCTGGATATTTACGAAACGGCGACGGGACAATTTGTTCGCTCCACTCCCTGGTTCCAAGGGTCAACCTACTTCAACGAATATACCATCCTGTTTTTTTTCGACTTTGAGTTTACCGATTTGATCGCTCCATTTTGATCCGGTGCTCTTATTTTCAACCAGGAATCTTCAAACATCCCCGGCCAAAAATAAAGAACCCTTGGACAAAGAGTTTAAATGCCGCAGACAAAAGCTCCTCTGATAAATCCGTGAATTTCCGGAAACCCTTCTCAGCCTGATTCTTTCAGGAAGATTTCACCACCACATACAAATGACGCGAAGAACGGACAAGCACCACCAGTAACGCTTGTTCCTTTTTAAGCCGATTAAACCATGAGGAATACTCCCTGACGGATTCCACGGAATGCATATTCAATTCAATAATGACATCTCCTTCTATGATCCCCGCTAATTCAGCAGCACACCCTTCTTCAAGGAATGAGACCACAGCTCCCTTGGTGACAGGATTCAACTCATATTCCTGAATGGCCGCCTCATCGACATCGGCCACTTCCACTCCGGCAAGCGGATGCTCCACCCGAGGCGTTCGAATACGCCGCACCTGAGGGATCGGTGGTTGCTCACGGATGATCATTCTTACTTTACGCTCTTTTCCATTCTCGATAATACCCAATTCGATCTGTTCTCCAATATTGGCACGTGTCACTCCCTCCAAAAGCATCTGTCCATCTTTCACGTGTTTCCCTTGGTACTGAAGAATCACCTCTCCCCGGTGTATGCCGGCTTTATCGGCGGGTCCACCAGGAACCACATCGGTCACTAGCGCCCCTTCACTGTTTTTCAGGCCAAACCACGGAGCCAACTCCATCGTCATTTCCTGCACCCCCAGACCTAAATATCCTCGGACAATCTTTCCATTATTGATCAATTCCTCTAACACAGGTCTTGCTAATGAAGAGGGCACAGCGAACCCCACCCCCTGATACCCTCCATTTTGAGAGGCTATTGCCGTATTAATGCCAACTAATTCTCCCCGTGTGTTCACCAAGGCTCCACCTGAATTCCCAGGGTTAATTGCCGCATCGGTCTGAATGAAATCTTCAAAGCGGGCTAACCCCATGCCTCCTCGGTCAAGAGCGCTGACTATACCAAGCGTCACCGTTGAATTCAGACCAAACGGGTTGCCAACAGCCAGTACATATTGGCCAACAGCTAACGAGGAGGAATTTCCCCAGGGAATCACTGGAAGGTTTTCAGCCTGAATTTTAATAACCGCCAAATCTGTTTCCGGATCCGCACCAACCACCTTGGCTGAAAATTCACGCGCATCTGGAAGAGTAACAAGGAGATCACGGCTTTCGGCAATTACATGATTATTGGTCACAATATATCCGTCGGAAGACAGGATGACTCCTGACCCTGAACCCTTTTGACGTTTGCGAATACCCGGTGGCGGTTGGCCCTCACCAAAACCTCTAAACGGGAGTGGCACGCCTCCACCCCGAGAATCAACAATATCAATGGTTGCGGTGATATTGACCACAGACGGGGTCACCGCCTGAGCCACGTCTTCGAATCCTCCTTGCTTTACGGTCCTTTCCTCCGTTCGTTCTATGGCCGACTCTGATGGTTCGCCCGCCCACCCCAGAGTTCCCTCCATTCCGATACTCATGGCAAAAACACCGGCACAACCGATCCACATCGCCAAGGCCGGACTAAAGACCTGTCGGAACCAATGACCCCTCACCTTCCTCTTTTTATTGCCCATTTTCATCCCCATGACTAGTTCTAGATGCCTGTACTGCATTCCCGGAATAGAATCTGCGATGGGGTAAATCCCCGAATGTCCCCAATAATCCATCAGGTAATTTATTCTTACACCCTCTTCACTGTATGCCATCCCCATCCTCAAGCTTTTTTTATATGAGCGGATCGAAGATTTTTTCAAATGAGGGTGACGCCCTCCTCAAGGAACACGACGGCAAAAAAGCATGTGTTTCCCCGAATAGGAGAGCATCGCAACCAGAGGTTAGAAGGCGAGGGAGAGTCTCTACTCAAGCAACGATTATTTAACCCCGGAATAATACCGGATAATATCCGAAACGGAGACGACCCCGACGATCCGGTTACTTTCTGTGACCGCAAGATGGCGTGTCGCTTTTTCTTTCATCAGGCGCACAGCTTCCACAATTGGATCACTGGTCTCAATGGTGACTAACGGTTCACGCATGCAGGTCTTCACCGTAGTTGTCACGGGGTCTGTTCCGGATGCAACAACCTCTCGAGTCAATTCTGTTTCAGTGATATATCCCAAGAACTCATCCCCATTTTGAACCAATACGGAACCGATTTTCCATTTTTGCAAGCATTGTCCGACTTCCTGCAAGGTGGCATCAAGCGATACAGATCGAACAGTTTTTGCCATATAGTCCGCAACGTTTGGACCGGAACCTTTCCGTTTCCTGGATTCCTGTGAGAGAGAGGCCCTCCTGGCCTCAAGATCGGCAATACCGCTTTCCAAAACTCGCTGACGTTGCCGGACCGTTTCGCGTTGGGATTGATGGGTGGTGCCTTCCGGCGCTCCTTCTGGAAGATTCATGAGCCCCGCTGCCTCCCCAAGTTGAGCATAGTCATACGTATCTAATAGCGGGGAAGAACTTCCGAATGCATCGGCGAGAATGTCTTCCGTGGTCGAATCAAATTCGTTCAAGGATGCGGGAGAAGGCTCATCTATCAGAAATCTTTTTATGATCTCTAACTGCTTACGAATTCGAGAAATATCTTGATCCAACGTTCCCACTCGATCCGTTTTAGACGTCTTGGATGATTCCATAAAGCCTCCTCTCCTCAATGATTAAGATAAAAATGAGCGAAAAAACGATACTACCCTACCATTAATGAGTAGGCAATCAGAAGTTTTCCTGGAATGAAAAGCCCCTCCCGAGGCGGAATGGGAGTGGTGGAGCAGAGATGAAGCGGACACCGCCCCCAACCGATCAATGATCAAGTTTCCAACAAACTTGAAAGCAAGGTGGCAAGCCCTAAGAAACTAAAAAACCCGACCACATCGGTGATCGTCGTTAACACAATGGAGGAGGATTGCGCCGGATCCTGTTTGAGTGCCTTCAAAGCGATGGGAATGATCGCGCCGGATAACCCGGCAATGACCATCGAAATAATCATGGACAATCCGATGATGAAGACCATGCCCAGCGACCGGCTCCATAAGCCCACGGCGAAACAGGCTGTGGCAGAGACGGCCAGCCCATTTAAAAATGCGACATAGACTTCTTTTCCACTGACCCGGAGCCATTGGGATGGTCGGATATCCCGTAAAGCCAACCCGCGAATGACTACAGCGAGAGATTGAGCCCCGGTATTGCCTGATTGCCCGGCGACAACCGGAAGCAGGACGGCCAGGGCCGTAAATTTGGCAATCGTTCCTTCGAACATTCCCACCACAAAGGCAGCCGCAAATGCCGTTAACAGGTTGAGCTGCAACCACGGCAATCGTTTTCGGACAGAAAACCATACAGGGGAAAGCGCACGCTCATCCTTATTCGCCCCCACCATCGTGAGTAGGTCCGCACTCGCATCTTCCTGACTGGCTTTAATAATGGCTTCGTTTCGGACAACGCCTAACAGCCGTTTGTCCAAATCCACAACGGGAATCGTAAAAAAATGACGTTCACCAAAGAGTTCGACAATCTCTTCACGTGACTCCAAAGGATGAATGGTGGGAAGATCCTGAACCATGACCGACTGCAATTTTTCTTCGGGATCCACCAGCAGCAAGTCACGAACGGAAATCCGGCCCACAAGCTTTTGAGTTCGATCAATGACATAGACATCGTGAACATCCTTTTGCGCCCTGATCCGCACCTGGACCATGGCTTCCCGAACCGTGCTTTCCTCCTGTAACACAAAAAATTTTGGATCCATAATACGACCGACGGATTCCTCCGGGTAAGTCATATAGGACCGGATTTCCTGTGCATACCGTTCAGGGACTCGGAAAAGAATCGCCCGTTGCAAATCGTCGTCCAATCGTTGAAACAAGGAGGCAGCCAATGACGGCGAAAGATGCGGCACAACCTGCTTCAGGAGATCGGTGGGCATGATCGCCAACGTATCCGCGGCGACGGGAGGAGTGATACAGGCAAGTAGATTCGCGGCATTTTTCGGACTGGTTCCTTGCAAGACTCGCAGAATATCCTCCACCGGATACCCTTCCAGAATACGTGCGGCTTCCTCATGATGGTTCTGAAAAAACGCCTCGTTGAGAAGATGACCTCTTCCCCGAACTTTTGTGCTGGTCTGCGTGGTCAGATCCCTCACCCTATTTTGTTCCGTTCTTGCAGGGTTTCCGCGACATCAGTCATTAAACGAATGCCGGTTAACGAATACACTTCCCAAAGTTGCATGAGCGAATCACTCACCGAACCCAATGGAGCCTTGCCTCCGACATCTTTCTCAATCCTGCGTAACATTCGATATCGCAAGGCGCCAAAAAAGGTTCCCCATCGATCCACCACCGGCAATGTATGAAACCGGCTCCACTCAGAATGTTTGAGAATTTCTTCCAGATTGGCCTCTGCTGATAACGTGGTGATCTGGGTCTCCATTAATGTTCCGACTAAATGATCAGACCGATCAATGAGCAGTTGCCTCAATGTGAGGACACCTTCCAATTTGCTATCGCGATCGATGACATAGACATAGTACATGGCTTTCTGGCCATAGGTACGAATACGGTCTATAGCCTCCTCGACGGCAATATCAGGTGGAAGCGTGAACACCTGAGGATCCGCTAAGCTTCCGGCCGTGTTGGGTGAATACCGCAAGGCACGGCGAAGGGTAGCCCCCATCGGATTATCCAACCGGTCTAATATGTCCTGGCGAACAGGTTCCTCAAATTGCCGAAGAACCCCGATAGCAGATGTGGCATTCATGGCGCTTAAGACACCCGCTCCGAGATCTTTCGAAAGCTCTTCGATTATTTTGGCAGTGGACACCGGCAAGCAATGCTCTAACACACCAGCGATTTCTTCGCCGGGCAAGGCCTCCAGGAGCGAAGCCGATTCATGAGGATCGAGGGATTCCAAATGACGAGCCGCTTCCACGGGATGGGCCTGCAGATACCCAAGAGTCAGCCGATGTTCGAGTTCCATAGGCTAATGCTCAGTATGGGTGATGACGGCTGTTGATTCGGTGACCTGGGTAGCAGGAACAATGACTCGTCCATCCCTGGTTTCTAACACGACCGAGATGGGTGTCACCGCAACCACGGTTCCCTGGTTCTCCCCGATTTTTACGGTCATGCCCACCCGAACCATTGATCCCAAATAATGAGCAGCAATGAGATTGGCCACGGCAGTTCGTGACCCCAACCCAAACGACAACGCTGCACCTCCGATCAATCCCGCCAATAAGATAACAATGGTATTGTTCAATAATTCTGTATTAATCCCGAGTGCATCAATGGCCGTCACCACGATCAACAGGACCACGGCCACATAGACCGCCTGGGCCACCATCGTCCCGTGGGTAATCCCTGCCGAGCTACACGTCATGGTAATCAATTCACGGACAAAGTTCGCGGCGATCAAACCCAAAACCAGCACCAACACGGCAATACCGACTTTGGGAATATAGTAGGCAATACTCGTCAACGCATCCGAGACCATCGTTAAACTCAGAGTGTCAGACGCTTGAATGAGAAAGACCAGGAAAATAATCCAAAAACCAATCATCCCTAATATTTCGGAACTTTTCTGCTTGGTTCCAGATCGTTCCAACAAGGTTTGCACGGCGGTTCGACTCAGCAACCGGTCAAACCCCATCAATTGCAGCAAGCGGGTCACCACGACAGACACCAGCCTGGCCAGCACATAGCCGAGACCCAACAACATACAGGCCAAAATCAAAGTGGGTAGATAGGCAACTATTTGGGCCAGGCTCGCAGTAACCGCCTCGGCTAAGCCATCCACCCATCCGGCCATCGTCAGTTTTTTCTCTTGCATATGAAGGATCGCCCTCTCTTCCTGATCGCCCTACTTAGAGGAAATACCGTGTTTTCCTAACCAGATTCGATGGTCATGGGAATATTTGACAATCGTTGATCATAGTCCCCTCTTAGACATCACGCAACTGACATTCGGGCGAGATACCCCATTTGATTCAATTGGGTATACAACCTGACTGGCCATCCTTAAAAAAGGGAAGAGTTCATGAAACCGTTTCCCTGGACATCCGATGCGTACCTCCACCCTTCCTTCGCTCGCGTTGCATAGCCCGAGCAAAACGCAGGATGGCCGGATCTTTCAGCCAGGCAGTCAAGTCTCGACCAATCCGAACCCGCCACGAAGGATAGACTGAGTCCGGTGCTCCAGGCAGATTAGGTGTATCAATTTCTGCCAACAGATCTTCAAGCTGCACGATAAGCAGGCGGGAAGGTGTCCTGGCTAAATACCGGTACAGGACTTGAATCATGTCGACCGAAAGGCTAGAGGGCATCGCCTCGGCAGAACAGAGGCCCTCACGATGTAAAGCCTCCCATAACCGTTTCCGATCAGCAGCACGCCCTCGCTGATCTTGCTCGATATCCATTTTCCTGAGGTATACACCCGCTTCCTGCCTAATGAGGATATCTTGTCCAGCCCAAAAACCTTTAAGGGTAGGGAGGTCATGTGTCGTGGCGGCCACAAGCGCCTGCTCAGGATAGGCATGTGGCGGGATCATAGCTCCTCCGTTCTCTCGTTCAAAAAATAGCAGGCGATAGGATAGAAGTCCGGCCGCATCTAATTTTTCTCGAATGGCAGGAGTGACCGCACCAAGATCTTCCCCAACCACCATCACCTTTCGTCGCACACTTTCTAAAGCCAGGATCGCCAAAATTTCATCCACATAGGTTCTGACATAGACGCCATCCTTACCTGTTCCGCCTTGGGGAACCCAGAACATCCGAAACAAGCCCAGAGCATGGTCGATCCGGAGGACTCCTCCATGTCGCATGTTTTGCCGTAAGGTTTCCCTAAAAAATCGATAACCGTCTTCCCGCAATCGAACGGGATTGGGAACGACCAGTCCCCAACTTTGTCCATTGAGATTAAAGGAGTCCGGCGGCGCACCGACGGTGATGTCCGATGCAAGCTGATCTTGAAAGACCCAGGCGTCGGCTCCATCCGGATGAATGCCAACCGGTAGATCGTGATACAGCCGGAGAGACAACGAATGTTTCTTCGCGACATGATCAAGTTGCTGTAATTGCAACTCACACAGCCATTGAACATATTGATAAAATTGTACGCGAGTGGCATAGGATCGTTGAAAAACTTCCACATCAGGAGACTGGGGATGCTGAAAGGCTTTCGGCCAGGTACGCCAAGCCACCGTTTCCAGATGTTCAGTCAAGACCTGAAACGTGCAAAACATTGTCAGATGCGGGTGGAAGCCGGACACAAATCTGGTAAACGCCCTCCCACGTGCCGTGAGGGTTTTAGGCTGGAGATGATGCCGTCGAAAGACTCGAAATAATTCCTCCAGGACTGTCCATTTCAATTTCCCTACGGCTGCATAATCGACCAGTGGACTCTCCCGAAGCTGTTGGAGGGTATGTTGAAATTTTGCACCCTTGGCTTTTTGGCGAAGACCAGTCGAAGTCCGCCATTCGTCCACGCCTTCCAGATTCAAATACATGGGACTCCAGAAAAGGCGGCTGGAAGGGGAATAGGGGCTTGTTAATCCTGACGCCGGGATATGCAGAGGATTAACCCCGATGGTGGCCACCCCCCAACGAGCCCCTGCCACTTTCATGACGTCCCCTAAATCTCGAAAATCTCCAATCCCCCAATTCTTTCGGGATCGTAAGCCATAGAGTTGCAGAGAAATTCCCCAAGGCCGCTTAGGCGAAGATGGAAGATAACATTTCCTGGGTGCCACAATGAGTAGCGTGTGGGCCTCAATTGTTCGTTTAGAATCAAACTTCACACGGACCGACAGACGGAAGTATCCGAGCGGAAATTTTCCCGAAAGAGGGAAATGCACCTGGACATATTTAACTCCTTGGATTGCCTTCTCAGCTTTCACCTCACCACCGGCACCTCGCAGTGTTAGGTGCCGACAGCCCCCCTTCTCATCCGTCACCTGGACAGTGAGGGATACCTTCTCCAAACTGATATCATCAAGAGGAAGAGACAGAGGTAATTCGAACGGGGAATCAGAAGGATACCGCACCACCACTGGGTCAATAACCTGTGTCCAGGATTGTGATTCCGCATGAGAAAGGGAGTCATGAATTTCCTGTTTCGATGAGGCCTTCACCCCCATACTTTCCAGTACTTTCCTGAGATGAGGCACCGTGACCTGTCGCTCAACACCTAATCCATCATGATAAACGGATCCAATGCCATACTGCTGACCTAACTGCCAAATCGGCTTCGTGGCAAATTCATGGTTATTCATCGTTGTTACTCAAAAAATATTTTTTGATGGCTATTAGTGAGAAAATCTCTCTCAACCCTTCCTCATACTCAGTTGGTTGCATCCGACGAGTGAAGGTGGCTTGATGACGAACCACGCATCCACCGCATTATTCATATTCGCTAACCCAGGTCATAAGGGTTTCCCCGTCATACCCTGTGGCAGGGTATTCTCCATTCACAAACCTATGTTTTCCTTGCGTTTAACCATTGTAAGGGAAGATCCATCTTGTGTCTTCTACAAACCTCTTTGTTAACTACCAAATAAACAGATCGCATAAATCAAAATTTTGCGCGTTCACCACTCACCTGGGCCTTGGCATGGGAACATTTCCACCCACTCACAGGAAAACTCCTTTTCCTCTTTTCGTAACTCTGCAATGGCCATGCAGAATGACTCAATCCAGCCAGGCAGCTTGGACGAAGAGCCCTATATCCGGTACAATAACCTATAATATGAGTCATATTGGGGTTCCTCTAAATTCAGACAAGTATAGGAGCTGAGAACCGAATCATGCCCCCTAAAACACCAGACGAAAAACCAGTCAAGAAGAAAACGTCAACCACAAAAAAAACGCCCACTGCAGGCAAGACGGCCTCAAAAACCAGCGGAAAATCTGTAGCATCAGCTACCACCAAAGGCCCAGCGATGTCTCAGACTAAACACCAGGATCCCCAGACCTCCTATCCAGGTCCCTCTATGGCTCTATCCGAAGAATTGCGGGAACGCATTGCCCAACGCGCCTATGAAATTCATCACCGGCGCGGAGGCCAACATGGCAGTGATTGGGAGGATTGGCTTCAAGCCGAGCGTGAGATCCTTTTACAGCAGCCCCCCCCAGTTTAGTGGACAATCGAAACATTGCTTCTTGAAAACCAGACACCTATTACTAACTGACATTCTAACAATGGAGGATATCTCACATGGATAACGACACTCGATACGTCTTACTCGCTGGACTTTCATTAATGGTCGGAGTGGTTCTCGGAACGGGACTGGGTCTGTTAATGGCTCCCCAGTCAGGATCCCGAACCCGTCGTCAGTTAAAGAACATGATGGAAGATGCCAGCGAACGGGCCGGAGAATTTGCGGATGATGCCAAAGAAGCGGTCACTGGCATTGTCGAGCGCAGCAAAAAATTTGTTGTCTAACGGATTGATGCAAAGGTACTGTGCCACCAAAACGCTCATGTCTCCGGACATGTCCTAAAACTACCTGCCCAGATGAGGGCATGGTGGCTGATTCGGTTCGACACCATCCTTTTTCCATCAGGCCCAGTGATAGGTGACACTGGAGTCTTTGGTCAGGATTTCGGAGTTCGAAACAAGGCAAGCCCTCGGGAAACTAAATGGTAGGGTTGGCCTCCTTTCAGCAATTTCGTATGTTTGGGACTTTTCTTGTCAACAGGCACAGCCGTATCAAACTCCAACTCCCACCGCACCGACTTGGTGTGAGCAGGGAGAATAAAATCCACATCCTCATGATGGGCGTTTATCAATACGAGAAACGTCTCATCCACAATGGGCCGCCCCTGACTATCTTTCTCCACAATGGCATCCCCTGCTAACCGAATTCCCAAGGTTCGAAGCCCCATCTGCCAATCTTCATGGGACATTTCTTTTCCATGCGATCCGAACCAGGCTATATCCTTTACCTCTGAGTCCTCTACCCGGCGCCCTTGAAAAAACCTCCGGCGTTGAAACACCGGATGGGTTTTTTTTATGTCAATGAGCAGCTTCACAAAGTCCAGCAATCCGAGTTGGGATCGCGTTAGGTTCCAATTCACCCAACTTAACTCGTTATCCTGGCAATAGGCATTGTTATTGCCCTGCTGTGTGCGACCCAATTCATCTCCACCACAGATCATCGGCACTCCCTGAGATAACAACAGGGTGGCGAAAAAATTCCGGACCTGTCGATCACGTAATTCCTGAATTGCGGGATCATCGGTCGTACCTTCGACACCACAATTCCAACTATCATTGTCATCGGTCCCATCCCGATTTCCTTCCTGATTGTCTTCATTATGCTTGTGGTCATAAGACACTAAATCCTGGAGGGTAAATCCGTCATGGGCTGTCACAAAATTGATACTGGCATAGGGTTGCCGCCCGCTTTCTCCATAAAGATCGCTGCTCCCGGACCAACGATTGGCGACTTCCCCAAGTAATCCACCATCCCCCTTCCAATACCGGCGTATAGAATCGCGGTACTTTCCATTCCACTCCGCCCATCCAGGTGGAAAATTTCCTACCTGATAGCCGCCTTCTCCCAGATCCCAAGGTTCCGCGATCAGCTTCACCTGCGACAACACGGGATCCTGGTGAATGATGTCAAAAAAGGCACTGAGTCGATCCACATCATGTAACTCACGTGCCAGTGCGGATGCCAGATCAAAACGGAAACCATCCACATGCATATCGATCACCCAATACCGCAAGCTGTCCATGATCAGCTGTAAGGTCCGTGGATGTCGGACATTCAGCGTATTTCCACAACCAGTGTAATCCATGTAATAGCGTGGATTGTCCGGGGACACGCGATAATAGGAGGCGTTATCAATCCCCCGGAATGATAGGGTCGGCCCGAAATGATTGCCCTCTCCTGTATGGTTATAGACCACATCGAGAATGACCTCGATGCCGGCACTATGAAGTTTCCTGACCATGGACTTGAACTCGTCAACCTTTTCTCCGCCACCGGGGAAAGCCGAATACCGAATGTCCGGGGCAAAATACCCAATGGAATTGTACCCCCAATAATTGGTGAGGCCCTTTTCCTTCAGATAGAGATCATTCACAAAATGTTGGACCGGCAACAATTCCACGGCGGTAATTCCGAGCGCTTGCAAATATTCAATAATCGGCGGAGACGCCAAACCCGCATAGGTTCCCCGCAGTGATTCAGGAACATCCGGATGCCGCATCGTCATACCCTTGACATGGATTTCATAGATCACGGTCTGCTCCCAGGGAGTATTCAGAAGTTGGTCGCCTCCCCAGCTAAAGGCCTGGTCGACAACCACCCCTTTCGGAATGTTTGCCGCATTATTGCGATCGTCGATGGAGAGATCACCTGCCGGATCTCCAAGACGGTAGCCAAACATGGAATCGGACCATCGCACGACCCCCGTCAAGGACTTCGCATATGGATCGATGAGAAGCTTGGCAGGATTAAACCGGTGCCCAGCCCCAGGATCATAAGGCCCATGTACCCGGTATCCATAGAGTTGACCCGGACGCACCTCAGGTAAATATACATGCCAGACTTGATCCGTTCGTTCCTCAATAGGAATCAGATGGGTTTCCCGATCCTGAAGTTCATCGTCAAACAGACAAAGATCCACACCAGTCGCATTTTCGGAGAACAGCGCAAAATTGACTCCCTGCCCGTCCCATGTGGCACCAAGCGGGTATGATCGACCTGGCCAAATTCTCATAGATTCTGCTCTCCTGGAAATGTGTTTCTGATTATGACAAATTGCGGAGGACGATAATACAGTATATCTTAAGATGCAGCAAAGGGAATAAGCCGCTGCCGGGGTTCCCTGGTCTTCGCCTATTTGTTAAGCTTTCCATCAGCAGCAGGCATTTCCCCCACAATTAAAATGATCGAAAAGACCAGCAGGGAGGAACCACGTTTGGAAAAATTAAAGGCCGTACGATGGCAATTAGAATTGGGCGCATCGTGCATCGACGCCTCTTCTGTAGAGTTCAGGGTATGGGCACCCAAGGCTCAGTCGGTGGCCGTCCACATCATGGGGAGTGCTGAGGAACCAACTCCTCTCAGCCAGGAACCCTTTGGATATTGGAAAGGCACCGTGCAAGACATTTCTCCAGGCACCCGCTATCAATATGTATTAAATCATACCATTGAGCGTCCTGATCCGGCTTCCCGGTCGCAACCGGATGGCGTGCATGGCCCCTCGGAAATAATCGATCCCCTTTCATTTTCCTGGACGGATCCGTCCTGGCGTGGCCTGCCTCTGGAGCAATACATTTTCTACGAGCTTCATACCGGCACCTTTACAAAGGACGGGACCTTTGACGCCATCATCAATCGTCTGCCCTATTTGCGTGACCAGATTGGTATCACCGCCATTGAACTTTTGCCGGTAGCCCAATGCCCTGGGTCCAGAAACTGGGGATACGACGGAACCTTTCTCTTTGCTCCGCAGCACAACTATGGTGGACCCGACGGCCTCAAGCGATTGGTCAATGCCTGTCATGCAGCCGGTCTTGCGGTGATCATGGACGTGGTCTATAACCACCTGGGTCCAGAGGGAAATTACCTTGGTGATTTTGGCCCCTACTTTACCGATACCTATAAAACTCCATGGGGGAGCGCCCTCAACTACGATGGCTCCGAGAGCGACGCTGTCAGACAGTTCATGATCAGCAATGCGGTCTATTGGATTCAAGAGTATCACATTGATGCGTTACGCCTGGATGCGATTCACGGGATCTTCGATTTCAGCGCCAAGCATCTTCTTCAGGATATTGGTGAAGCGGTCCATGCGGCGGGACAACGGCTCAATCGGCAGGTACAAGTGATTGCCGAAAGCGATCTGAATGATGTTCGCATCATTTCGCCCATCTCACGAGGGGGGCATGGGCTGGACGGGCAATGGAGTGATGACTTTCATCATGCCCTGCATGCCGTACTCACAAAAGAGCGTAAGGGCTACTATGAAGACTTTGGGCAACTAAAAGATTTGGTTAAGGCCATACGAGAAGGCGTGGTCTATTCAGGACAATATTCTCCACATCGGCGACGAAAACATGGCAATTCCTTCAAGCCATGTTTACCAACCCAACTTGTGGTGTGCGCCCAAAATCATGATCAAATCGGCAATCGCGCACAAGGAGATCGCCTCAGTACCATGGTGAGCTTTGAAGCCCTCAAAGTCGCCAATGCCACGGTGCTGCTTTCACCTTATCTTCCTCTCTTATTTATGGGAGAAGAATACGGCGAAACGGCGCCATTTTTATATTTCATTGACCACGGGGATCCTGCGTTAATTGAAGCCGTCCGACAGGGGAGAACAAGAGAATTCGCGGCGTTCGGATGGACGGACATTCCCGACCCCTATGCTCAAGAGACCTTCGATCGTTCCACCATTCATCCCTGTCTTGAGACCAATCCCCAACACCAGGCCCATGCTCGGTGGTGCCAGGCGTTGATTCACCTGCGCAAGTCTATCCCAGCATTAGGCACCGGAGCGAAAGGCCATAGAATCCAGATTGGGTCCCATGCGAAAAGTCAGTTGCTGATCATTCATCGCCGTGCCAAACAGGGACCTGACGCACTCATGCTTCTAGGGTTTCACCCCAAGGCATCATTAGCGTTAGTCAAGCTTCCAAAAGGGAATTGGGAATCCCGACTTGATAGTGGATCCTTCGCCGCTGGCGATCAGGAAGAACTTCTGGCTCCCTCCAACCTTAACATTCAGACTGTGGAACAGGTCTCTCTCAAGCTTCCTCCCTATCCGGCCTGGGTTTTTCTGAAAGCTGATTAGATTCAGCCCAAAACCATTAATGACGAGCATGAGAATGAAGAGTACGCATCTCTACCATTAAAGTACGTCCAGTGAAGAATGGAGATCGTTGTGGACTCACAAACCTAATTTACTCAAGTAAGAAGAAGGACATACTTCTTACCGAGATCTTGGGAATCTAGACAGGCTTAAAAAAGACCGCTGCTAAGGGTGGAATCGTGATGAGCACGGAAAATGGTTGCCCATGCCAAGGCATGTCTTCGGATTGGACCCCACCACCATTCCCCATATTGCTCCCACCGTATGCCTCTGAATCACTGTTCAAAAGCTCTCGATAATATCCGGGGGTCGGCACGCCCATTCGATAGCTTTCTCGAGGAACTGGGGTAAGATTCAGGGCACAGACCACAATATCGGAAGGATCTTCGGCGCGCCTGAAGTACGTGAGGGTCGAATTATCACTGTCATGAAGATCAATCCACTGAAAACCTGTCCAATCATAGTCGACCTGATGGAGTGCAGGTTGTGAGGCATATAATCGATTGAGATCAGCGACGTACCGCTGAAGACCCCGGTGCGGATCGTACTCAAGCAAATGCCATTGCAGGCTATCATCATGGTTCCATTCCCACCATTGGCCGATTTCGCAACCCATGAATAACATTTTTTTCCCAGGATGACCCCACATGTGTCCATATAACGCCCGCAAATTCGCAAATCGCTGCCATTCGTCCCCGGGCATTTTATCCAGAAGGGATTTTTTGCCATGCACGACTTCATCATGAGAAAGCGGGAGTACAAAATTTTCGGTAAAGGCATAGACTAATCCGAAAGTCACGTTATGTTGATGATATCTCCGATAGATGGGATCCAGGCTGAAATAATCCAGGGTATCGTGCATCCACCCCATATTCCATTTAAACGTAAATCCCAATCCTCCGACATAGGTCGGCCTGGAGACCCCAGGCCATGCGGTGGATTCTTCCGCAATCATCACAATGCCCGGATGTTCCTGATGAGCCACGGTGTTCAGCTCTTTCAAAAATTCCACCGCTTCCAGATTTTCTCTGCCCCCGAATTTATTGGGAATCCATTCACCGGATTTTCTCGCATAATCGAGATACAGCATCGACGCGACAGCATCCACACGAAGACCATCGATGTGGTACCGGTCGAACCAACTCAGTGCGCTATTGATCAGAAAGTTTTTGACTTCAGTCCGGCCGTAATTAAAGATCCGGCTATTCCATTCTGGATGAAATCCCAGCCTCGGGTCGGAATGGTCATATAAATTTGTCCCATCAAACCAGGCCAACCCGTGGGGATCTTCGGGAAAATGCGCCGGAGCCCAATCCATCAGAACCCCAATGCCCGCCTGATGACAGGCATCCACAAATGCCATAAAGTCCATAGGAGTGCCAAACCGGCTTGTTGGTGCAAAATACCCGGTGGCTTGATACCCCCAGGACCCGTCAAACGGGTGTTCGGTCACCGGCATCAACTCAATGTGGGTAAACCCCATGTCCTTCACATACGGAATGAGGTTTTGAGCTAATTCGGAGTAGGTCAACCATCGGGATCCTTCCTCTGGAACACGTTTCCATGATCCCAAATGCACCTCATAGATGGACCAAGGCTGAGTGAGGGGATTACAGGTTTGCCTGGCGGTCATCCACTGCCCGTCCCGCCATTCATACTCCGAAAGATCACGAACAACAGAGGCCGTTTTTGGTCGCAGTTCAGCGGAAGAGGCATACGGGTCGGCTTTCAAAAACGGCCCATCACCATTTTGCGGTAAAATTTCGAACTTATAGACCGCACCATCATTCATATCCGGAATAAATAACTCCCAGATTCCTCCCCCTCCCCGACCCCTCATCGGATGCCGACGGCCATCCCATTCATTGAAGTCTCCGACCACGCTCACTCGCTTAGCATTTGGAGCCCACACAGCAAAATTCACCCCTTGAATTCCCTGATGGATGCAGACTTGCGCCCCAAGCTGTTCATAAGCTTTATAGAGTTTGCCCTCACCGAACAAATGTAAGTCAAAATCTGAGATGAGCGGGGGAAACGCATAGGGGTCATGGCGTTGGCTGGCTTTCCCCTGACGATCGACAATGCGGAATTGATAATCCGTGCCAAGTGGATGACCGTTCCACCTAGCCTCAAAAACTCCATCAGGGTGGACGAGCTTCATGGGAATAGGGGTGCTCTCATTTTTCCCATGAAGGACCACCACTTCGGAAGCCTCAGGCAGAAATGCCCTGATGCAGATATCAGAAGAATCCGTCGAATCGTCCTTATGAGGACCTAATACCGAAAACGGATTCCATTCGTTGGCAGAAACCAGTCGTTGAAAACGATTTGAGAGTATTGGCATTGCCAATGAGTCCTTTCTGTGTTAATTAACAATATCCTAACATACCAAAAGGGACTATGTATTCTGCACTGTTGTCGTTGCTGCTTTTACTATTTTTTGCTGTTGCCTTTTCTATACAAAATTCCGAACCCATCATTCTGAATTTTTTTGCCTGGACCTTCCACGGGTCGCGGGCGGTCATGTTACTCACGGCTTTGGGGTTAGGTGTTAGCCTGACCCTACTGGCTTCATTGCCCTCCTACATAAAAAAAAGCCGGTTGATTGCCAAACAACAAAAAACGATCGCGGCACTGGAACGATCCGTCGCCGAGTTAACCAACCCTCCGTCCAACACCTAAATCTCTATGAAAACCTCTTCTGGATCCCGTCGCAAAAAAATCACAGAACGGACGCCCCAAAAAATCCTGGCTATGATTATGGCTGGTGGAAAAGGTGAACGGCTAATGCCGTTAACTGAACAAAGGAGTAAGCCATCCGTGCCCTTTGCCGGCACCTATCGAATTGTCGATTTTGTTCTTAGCAATTTCATTAATTCCGGCATCCAATCCATGTATGTTTTGGTGCAATACCGTTCGCAATCCTTAATTGAACATCTCAGAAGGGCTTGGCGTTTTGGTGGCACCAACCGTCAAAACTTTATTACGGTCGTCCCTCCACAAATGAAGGGACGAGGCAAATGGTATGAAGGGACAGCGGATGCCGTTTATCAGAATATTAACCTCATTCAGGACTTCGCGCCAGGATTGGTGGCCGTCTTCGGAGCCGATCATATTTACCGGATGGATGTCCGGCAAATGATCCAATTTCATCTTGACCAGGAAGCGGATGTGACCGTCGCGTCGCTTCCCGTTCCGATTCAGGCAGCTAAAGGGTTTGGAATTGTCGAAGTCAATGCCAACCATCAAATCATCGGGTTTGAGGAAAAGCCAGCCTCGCCGAAACCCATGCCTGAAAATCCTGAGATGGCGTTTAGTTCGATGGGGAATTATATTTTTAACGCCGACATTCTTGTGAAAATCCTTGAACAAGACGCCAGTCAAGCCGGCACTCACGATTTTGGCAGGAACATTATTCCCTCCCTCATCAAATCTCACCGGGTCTTGGCTTATGACTTCATGGACAATGTGGTTCCCGGCATTCATCCTTATGAAGAATGGGGGTACTGGCGCGATGTCGGAACGCTGGAGGCCTATTGGCAAGCCAACATGGACATCTTGGGAGAGTCGCCGATCCTTGACTTACGAAATGTCAAATGGCCTATTCTGACCGATGCGTCGGTTGAACCCGTTGCCAGTCTAGTCCGATCCCACATGGATGATGCCATGGTCGGCCAAGGCAGCCTCGTCGTAGACAGTACAGTGAAACGTTCCATCATCGGACGTAATGTCAGGATTGGAGAAGGCTGTACCATTGAAGAATCGATTATTCTTGATGGGACACTCATCGGCTCCAATTGCCATCTCCATCGTTGTATCATTGATCGATTTAACATTATCTCGTCCGGAACCACCCTAGGCGACAAACATGGACGAGACGGTCGACGATCCACAGCCGGAAAGCTCGGCCTCACCCTTTTCCCTCGTGGGCAATCGTATGGCGGACGGGCCATTCACTCCTCACCCTCCTCTTTAACATAAAGGAGGGAGCATGACTCCTCTGTCTCTGCACATTCCGCTCTCGACCTATCGCCTTCAATTTAACTCGTCGTTCACATTCCAGGACGCCTCTCGCATTCTTCCCTATCTGTCTCAACTTGGTATCACCGACTGCTACGCCTCGCCCTATCTGAAAGCCGCTCCAGGAAGCACTCATGGATACGACGTGGTTGATCCCACGGAATTAAATCCAGAGATTGGAACGGAAACTGAGTATCAGGCATTTATCCAAGCACTACACCAGCATGGCATGGGGCAGATTCTGGACGTCGTGCCAAATCATATGGGAATAGCCGGATCGACGAATCTTTGGTGGCAGGATGTCTTGGAAAATGGTCCGTCTTCTCATTACGCCACTTTTTTCGATATTGACTGGATACCGGTGAAGCCGGAATTGGAAAACAAAGTCCTTCTTCCCATTCTGGGCGATCAATACGGCATTGTTCTCGAAAACCAGGAAATCATTCTCCACTATGACGACGGGCAATTTTTCCTCACATACTATGAAAATCGGCTGCCTATTGACCCTTGTACGTGGAGTACCATCCTGACCTTTAGGCAAGACACACTCAATCAATGCCTGGAAAATTCCGATCCGCACTTGCATGAATTCCAAAGCATTATCACCGCCCTCTCCCATTTACCAGCCAGAACCGAAACGGAGACCGAGCGGGTTGCCGAACGATACCGGGAGAAGGAGGTAATCCGCCGCCGCCTCTCCACGGTGATTGTAGAAAATTCAACCATTCGCAATTTTCTGCTGGAGAACATTCGATTACTCAATGGCATCAAGAACTCTCCGCGCACATTCGATATCCTCGACCACCTGGTGAGTCACCAAGCCTATCGCCTGGCCTATTGGCGTGTAGCCGCTGAAGAAATTAATTATCGCCGGTTTTTTGACATCAACCAACTGGCGGCCATTCGCATGGAGCAACCGGAAGTCTTTCAGGCGGCCCATCAAAAAATATTTGAATTATTAACATCCGGTGCGGTAAATGGACTGAGGATTGATCATGTCGATGGACTCTACAACCCAAGAGCTTTTCTGGCCCAATGGCAACAATGGGCGGCTGAACACTTGGAAGTTCAGGCAGACACACAAGGTCGCTCCCTCTATCTCCTCGTTGAAAAAATCCTGGGTACAGAGGAACGTCTCACTCAGGATTGGCTCTGCCATGGCACCACCGGATATGACTACCTGGCCTTAGTCAATCAATTATTCATCCAGGAAACCCATCAACGACAGATCGAACAAATCTACAGCCGATTTACCAAACAGTCTCTCCGATATGACGACCTGATCTACGAATGCAAAAATCTCATCATGACCAGTTCCATGTCAGGAGAAATCAATGCATTGGGACATCAACTCAACGTACTTTCCGAGCGAAACCGGCGCTCACGGGACTTTACGTTGAACAGCCTGATCCATGCCATCCGCGAAATCATTGCCTGTTTCCCCGTGTATCGAACATATATTGGACCGGACCCTCTCGAAGGCCCGCTGGATCGTGATCGTGTGTATATCCGCTTGGCTGTAGCGCGAGCAAAACGGCGCAATCCCGCCATCAGCAATCTGGTGTTCGATTTCATCCGCGATCTTCTCTTGAGAATTCCCCAGGAATCTCCCGATCTTGATTGGGAGACAATTCGCCCTTTTGTCATGAAATTCCAGCAAACGACCAGTCCGGTCACCGCGAAAGGCGTTGAAGATACGGCCTTCTATAGCTACAACCGCCTCACATCACTGAATGAAGTCGGCGGAGAACCGCAACATTTTGGTGTCCCCCTTTCAAAATTTCACCAATACATGCAGGAGCGCGCCACCCAATGGCCAACAAGCCTCTCCACCACCTCCACGCATGACACAAAACGGAGCGAGGATGTCCGGGCACGAATCAATGTGTTGTCGGAAATTCCTACAGAATGGCGGCAGCATCTTAAACTCTGGAGCCGGCTGAACAAAAAAGCGAAACAACCAATCAATGATCAACTGGCACCGAGCTTGAATGAAGAATATTTAATTTACCAGACACTGCTCGGCACCTGGCCATTGGGCGGGCTCTCGGAACCGGCTCAACCTCTTTTTTTGACGCGTATACAGGAGTATTTGGTAAAAGCCTTGCGGGAAGCGAAAGTCAACACCAGCTGGTTAAACCCCGATGAAACCTGGGAGAAGGCCGTCGGAGAATTTCTTTCCCGGATTCTTTCTCTCAGGCCCACAAATACCTTTCTCCAAGATTTCATTCCCTTTCAACAACGCATTGCCAAATATGGTATGTATAATTCTCTGAGTCAGGTGCTTATTAAAATTCTTGCTCCGGGTGTCCCCGATTTCTATCAAGGCACAGAGCTTTGGGACTTCAGTCTGGTCGATCCGGACAACCGACAACCCGTGAATTACCTCCTCAGGCAACAACGGCTGTCCGATTTACAGCACATGCGACAAACCACCCCTCCTCTCGACCTTGTCCATACGTTATTACAGGAAGCGGAAAACGGCCTGATTAAAATGTTTTTGACCACAACAGCACTTCATGTACGAAAGAGCCATCCCCACCTGTTTTTGGAAGGATTGTATCTGCCATTGGAATTCAAAGGTGAACAGGCACATCATGTGTGTGGATTCATTCGACAGCATCACTCACATATCTGCATGGTCATATTTCCACGATTTTTAACCAATCTCATCCCGGATCAGACCATCAGTCCGCTCGGCGAATCTATATGGGGACAAACCTCGATGTCGCTCCCTCCGGAATTCGCGACACACTCTGTTCGTAATATTCTGACCCAAGAAATTGTCACTCCACAAAATGGTCCGGGCATGGTAGGATTACCCCTAGGAACGCTTTTCCAACATTTTCCTTTTGCCCTATTGGAGCCTGCTTCATGACTATGAGCAAATTGAACACGGCACATGCTTCTGACCAAGAATCATACTCTGATCAATCTACGCCGGAGGGAGAATTGGGCTGGGAGGGACACGTCCATTTCTCTGAAGATGTCCCGTTATGGAAACGAATTCTGGATACATGGCCTGAGCTCAGAACGGGCTTATCCTACAGTCTTATTTTTGCCTCCGGGGTCCTCCTGGGAGGAGCCATCATGGCAATGGCCTCATCAAAAGATCATCAGGATGAGTCAGAACAATCGAAGAATTACTAAGGAGAATTTTCACGATGGATGAACATACGACGCAAAACGACTCAGGTTGGGTGAATACTTTTGTCTTCATCGCAGGGTTTCTTTTGGGCGCGGGTACAGCCATACTCCTGACACCGGAGACAGGAACTCACGTGCGTAATCGATTGGCACGAGGCGCAAAGACCGCACAGGACGAATTTTCTGATATGGCTTGCCAAACGAAAGAGGCCGTACATGCCTGGTCTGAAGAAGCCAGGAAAACCATGAAACAAGCGGCCACTCGAGTCAACTCCGCAGTGGATGCCACCAAACAGGCCGTCAAAACTGATTCTATCGACGAGTAAATTCGCACCCTCCGCATAGAAGGGGGAGGTGCTTCCCCTTCACCATTCTCAACCTCGCAAGTACCGGGATCCCTCCACTCCGTTTATGGGAAGAGTGAAGTAGGCTTGCCTCTTCCCATTGTCCAGGCCCAAGATTCATGCGAGAGTAGATCCTATGACGAATTCAGAATTGACCTCCTCCCCTCTCACGTATCGGCTGAAGCTTGGCCTTGTCATCAATGGCGTTATCATTCTCGCTGAATTCATCGGCGGGTATGTGATCAATAGTCTGGGGTTACTGAGCGATGCCGGACACAATTTGATCGATCAAGGCTCTCTCTTGTTAGCCTTGTATGCACATATTCTGGCCACCCAACCCGCCACGGAACATCGCACGTTTGGCTACCATCGCGCCGGAACCATTGCAGCGTTCATCAATAGCCTTCTGTTAATTTTCACAGGGGCGATTATCGGAATTCTGGCCATCGATCGGATGTTTTCACCGGTTGACGTGCCTGGTTTTTGGGTGATGGTGATCGCTGGGATCAGCCTGATCGCCAACCTTGCCGTCGCCCTGTTACTGCGAAGAGGAGCCGAAGATGACCTGAATATTCGCGGGGCGTTTCTTCATATGGTGATGGATGCCTGGATGTCTCTTGGCGTCATTATCGCGGGGTTGGGTATCGCCCTGACCGGCCTCACCATTTTGGATCCCCTGATCAGTCTCCTTATAGTCGTCATTATCGTAAAAGGGAGTTGGCCACTCTTTCGTGAGTCGCTGGACATTTTACTGGAATCGACTCCCCCCCATCTCAAAACTTCCGATATTGTGGCGACCATTGAAAATATTCCTGGTGTCAATAAAGTTCATGACCTGCATATCTGGTCGGTTGAACCCCGCATTGTGATGTTGACCTGTCACGTGTTGGTGGACAACGCGGCGGTTCCAGATAAAGATCAACTGCTTCAACCCATTCAATCAACACTTTCCTCGAAATTTGGCATTCATCACTTAACCGTCCAACTGGAAAACGAATGCCCTGAGCATGAGGACCTGCATTGCAATCTCAGTTACCTGACAAACGGATCAACCGGCACAGAACCCACACTTCCTCACCTGCACCATCACTAATCCGGAAGAGGCTTCCTTCGAAACACGCGCGTCTTGAGTAAAAATCCAACCCCTCCTCCCAAGAGCGCGCCCAGACCAATCCCGAACAACACATCGGTGACATAATGGGCACCTAGAAATACCCGGGACAATCCGATCAGGCCAAGGAATGGCCACAATATCCACCCTAGAGAGGGATAAAGTATCGCAAGAAAGCTAATAGCCGTACCTGAATTCAACGCGTGATTGGACGGCATACTAAAAGCGCCACCACATCCGACCAATTCATGAATGTGATCGAGGACCTGACAGGGCCGTGGACGGCCAATCAATGTTTTCAGCTGTCCGCCCAGAAAATCACTGAAGCCGATCAGGAGTGCTAAAGAGGGAATGGCGAATTTAGCCTCTCCCCATTTCATCCATCCCCAATACGCCACGAGTAAAAAGCCAGGAATCAACAGGTTACTTTCCCGTGATACCTGAAGCATGAACCAATCCAATTCAGCAAACCGGCCGGCCCAACCATTAATATAGGCAAACCATAGTTCATCATAGTTCATTATTGTTCCTTAACTCTTTCGTACTTGGACTGAAAAAAAACGAGATTCTGCAAGAAATTGAACGAGTATGATAAGGTAAAGGTTTTAACGAGAAAGGATTTCTCCATGCTGATTGATACCCATGTTCATTTAGACGATCCCCGTTATGATCCGGATCGGGACGAAATTTTTCAACGTGCCCACGAAGCCGGTGTTGAGAAATTTGTCACTATCGGATGTGATCTTTCCACAAGTCATGCAGCAGTGCAATTAGCCTCAACCCGACCTAATGTCTATGCCACGATCGGCGTGCACCCACATGAAGTCAAACGCATCGAGCCCAGCTGGTATGCAGAATTGAGTCAACTGGCCCAGCAACCAAAAGTCGTCGCCTTCGGCGAAATCGGGCTTGATTATCATTATGATCACTCTCCTCGAGAAACCCAACGTCAACGATTTCGTGAACAAATTGCCCTAGCGCAATCACTCGCCCTTCCCCTGGTGATTCACACACGTGAGGCGCAGGAGGATACGATGGCAATCATGCATGAAGAACATGCCGAAAAGGTGGGCGGCGTCTTTCATTGTTTTTCGGAGGATCTGAAATTTGCCAAACGGGCCTTGGACCTGGGGTTTTATCTCTCATTTTCAGGAATCATCACCTTTCGAAATGCCTCGCAGTTACATGAAGTGATTCGCACGGTCCCCGATGACCGGTTGCTCATTGAAACCGATGCTCCCTATTTAACTCCCGTCCCGTTTCGAGGAAAACGCAACGAATCCGCCTACGTCACCTACGTGGCAAAACAGATTGCGGAAATTAAATATGGTGACTCGGAAGCAGGACTAGCTCGTGTGGCCGAACTGACGACCATTAATGCCTGCCAGCTCTTTAAAATTTCTTCATAATCCGATTACGCTGACGTAACTTCTTGGGAAGTTTTCGGGGATTGCCCTTCTTCTCTTTTGATCGAACCGGCTCCTCATCATCCCCCTTGTACAAGCGTCCACCTTGGGATCGACTCACGGCTGATCCTTGAAGACCAGCAGAAGACAGGCGTTTGACAAATTCTTGCGACCTGATCGAAAACGCCCCAAAAGCTTTCGCAACAGCGATCACTTCAAGATCGGATGAGACTACTGCGGTCCCTTTTCCATGGGTTCGGATAAAATCTTGAATTACCCCATCGGCCTTTTCACCCTGAGCTGTATAAATAACTGTCACACCCTCACGATGAATGACTTGCCGACTCATTCCCGATTGTTGCCAGGCATCAAAGACTAAGGTGATCAGATTGCGGAGTTTATGTCCATAGAGGCCTACACGTACAATAAACTCCTCTCGATTATGCTCTCCCTGTTCAACGACCTTATGGGGGGGAAGCCCCATTGCACCCAACACATTATATCCATCGATGATCAAATGTTTCGGTGCCACTGTGATTCCCTCATGATGCGAAGCATGATCAAGCCATAATGACTGAGTCTACCCGCAACAGGACCCGGTTCGAAAGCGCTTCTTCCCTTGACAAGAAGACGATCTTCTGCGAAAAAAGAGAGGAATGGTTTAATACCTATGCCTTCCACTCGAATGATACCCCTTTATTCCTGCATCGGTATGTTGGTCCTGTCAACGTCTTTTCCCTCGTCTGGGGGAGCGACAGACACTCGACCTTTCTCTGGGGACGAAATCCCCCCACTGATTCATCTTATTGCACAATCACCACCCTCAACCTCCATTCGCAACATTCGTGCTCATCGCCATAAACAGTATACCCGTGTTGTGTTAGATCTGAACCGCCCCGTCCATCCTGCTCCTCAAGAGCATCAAACGGCCACAACATTTCAATTAGAACTTCCCAACACACAATTACCTAAGTCTACTGTCGCCAAATCAACGGCAGATTCATTTCCATTACAATTGGATCTTTCCAGAAATTCTTCTGGATCCATCCTCTTGACCATACCCATTGACGGCTGGAAACACTATAAGTGGTATGTTCTCAAAAATCCTGCTCGCGTCGTTCTTGATTTGTATCCTATAGCTGAGGGGGCGGCTGGCATTAAGGCGCCACCAAGTAACACACCAGCTTCTCCAGTGGTGGCTCCACCCACTCCGCCACCACCTGTCATAAAAAAAGATCTGGTGATCGTGATTGATCCCGGACACGGAGGAAAAGACCCAGGGGCCTTAGGTCGCAAAGGCACAAGGGAAAAGGATGTCGTCTTAACTATCGCAAATCATTTGAGAGACCTGCTCGCCAAAGAAAAATCCACGAAAGTCTTCATGACCCGAGAAACGGATGTCTTCATCGAATTGGAAGACCGGGCCAAATTCGCAAATACACATAAAGCGGATCTCTTTGTCTCGATCCACATTAACTCCCATCCTCAAGCTTCCGTGAAAGGGATGGAACTCTATCACTTTGGTGAAGCCAGTGACCCACGAGCACTTGCCGTCGCTGCCAGAGAAAATGGCACACCGCTTGAAAAAAATGCGGCACCCTGGCAATTTATTCTTGCCGACAAGCTTAACGACAAAAAAATTGATGATTCCCGCGAGTTAGCATGGACAACCAAAAATTCCCTGGTGAAATTTTTGGATGCCTTTTATAAGATCAAAGATCATGGGATCAAAACCGCTCCATTTTTTGTGCTGCGAATGACCACCATGCCTGCCATATTGGCAGAGATTGCCTTTATCTCCAATCCTACGGAGGAAAAGCTATTACAAAGTTCAACCTATCAAAAACGAGTGGCCGAGGGAATATTTAAGGGACTTCAATCCTATATTACCCCGTTACAAACCGCTTCTCGATAGCCAGGACAGCCCCCGGCCTCTTCCATCGGATTCTCCGATCTCCTGTTTATGAAGATTACCCCGCTCATCCCCTGGTAACACAGTAACCCGTGTCCACCATTAAACTGACCATCGAATATGACGGCACGGCTTACGCGGGATGGCAACGCCAACCCAATCAGCCGACGATCCAAGCCGCCTTAGAAACAGCGCTTACCCGCATTACACAACAACACATTTCTATCATCGCCGCGGGACGAACGGATGCCGGGGTCCATGCCCGTGGTCAAGTCGCCAGTTTTCAATCTGACAAATCTATTCCGGCAGATAAATGGAAACTGGCGCTCAACAGCGCTCTTCCGCCTGATATCTCGGTGGTGACGAGTGAACGGGTTCCTGAATCGTTTCATGCTCGATATAGCGCAAAAGAAAAGCTGTACGAGTATCGAATATCCAACCATCCTGCCCGCCCGGCCATTGATCGCCATCGAGTTTGGCACTTACCCTACGAGTTGGATACCCAGGCCATGCGACAGGCCATGTCTGGATTTATTGGCCGACATGACTTCACCTCGTTCCAAGGCCCACGTGCGAGTACATCGGATCCCATATGCGTCGTGTCCGAAGTCTCCCTCACTTCGGATCTTATGTCTCTCACCATTCAGATTCAGGCTAATCGATTCCTGAAGCAAATGGTTCGGGCGATTATTGGCACACTGACCGAAGTCGGACGATACAAAAGATCACCGGACTCGATTACAGACATTCTTCAGGCTAAAGACCGACGCGCAGCAGGAGTAACCGCCCCTCCCCAAGGGCTCTACCTCATTCATGTGTTGTATTAATTGAGGAGTTGAAACATGGCCCGACCTGCGTTCCCACCCATTGATCGTTCTCGCCTACTCTTCCGCTCCCCCCGTCAAAAAATAGGCGGCCTCCCCTTCAGCAATACTCAGGGCAGGACATGACGAACATTTTTGAATACCGCAGCATTTTTCTTGCTTTCTTTTCATCCACTCAAATGCCGATGTAAAAAGGAATTATTTAAAATCGCATTCTTGATATACTAAAAAGTAGGATTTAACATTTTCAACTCGCTGGATAACCCCCATGACCAATGACCTTGCTCCAGAATTCAACCACCCAACGTTTCGCTTAGCAGTGGCCCAGTTCGATGAGGCAGCCCACCATATGAATCTGGACTCAGGTCTCCTTGAGCGACTCAAAGCCCCTCAGCGGTCTCTCTGTGTCAGTATCCCTGTCCGGATGGATAACGGACAGGTTCAAGTCTTTCGTGGCTATCGAGTGCATCATGATGTAGCCCGCGGCCCCACCAAAGGCGGCATTCGTTACCATCCAGACGTCAGCCTTGGCGAAGTCGCAGCCTTGGCAATGTGGATGACCTGGAAAACAGCGCTAGCCGGGTTGCCATTTGGTGGAGCAAAAGGCGGGGTGGCGGTCAATCCTTCAATGCTTTCAGCCGCAGAATTGGAAGGTGTGACCCGCCGTTACATCGCAGAAATCTTTCCGTTATTGGGCCCGGACAAAGATATACCCGCCCCCGACATTGGGACCAATCAGCAAGTCATGGGGTGGGTGATGGATACCTACAGTCAGCAGGTAGGATATACCGTCAGGGGAATGGTCACCGGGAAACCAATCTCAATTGGAGGCACCCTTGGCCGGGAGGAGGCGACAGGGCGTGGAGTGGTGGATGTCACGTTGGAAGTCCTACGTAATTTTGGTCTGTCTACTTCAGACACAACTGTGGTCATTCAGGGGTTTGGAAACGTCGGATCCCATACTGCACGAATTCTACATCAGGAAGGCGTAAAAATATTGGCAATCAGCGATCAGTTGGGCGGGTTGTACAACAAAAAAGGTCTGGATATCCCAGGAATTCTTTCTCATCTGGCCACCGAGAAAGCGTCGATCCCTTCTCTCACGCAATTTGGTGAACCGATTAGTAACGAAGAGTTACTCATGTTACCGTGCCATGTGCTCATTCCAGCTGCCGTGTCCGAACAAATCACGGTTAACAACGCTTCTGGCATTCAATGCCAGTACCTTATCGAGGCAGCCAACGGCCCAACAACTCTGGAGGCCGATGCCATTTTGAGGGAACGAGGAATTTTTGTGGTTCCGGATATTCTCGCCAATGCAGGCGGAGTGATCGTCTCGTATTTTGAATGGGTCCAGGACGCCCAACGTTTTTCGTGGCAGGAATCAGATATTCACAGCCGGCTCAAAAACATCATTACCGTAGCGTTTCACCGTATCCTCAAACATGCTGAGGAGAAAAAACTGACAATGAGAACCGCCGCATTAATCGCAGGAATTCAGGAAGTCGCTCAAGCCCACCAATGTCGAGGATTGTACCCCTAGTTCATACATTCTAAATCCTGGCGAGGGGGGGACTCTCTAAATGAGTTCTTCACCATAGATCTTCATGACGGTTGAGAGAAATTCAAGAGCCTGAGGTCTCGGCCGTTGAAAGGAGTTTCTCCCAATAATGGACCCGAATCCTCCACCATCCCGTATTCCTCTTGCTTCATCAAAAATTTTCTGATCTTCCCCTTTGGCCCCGCCCGAAAAAATGACAATACGCCTTCCCTGAAATGTACTCTGCACCACATGGCGGATACGTTCAGCTGGCGTGCCAATGGGAATTTTTTCGGATTCGTATACTTTTTTAGCAGCCGCTTGCTCTATATGATTCGATGGCACCTTCACTTTGACGATATGGGCCCCTAGTTGGGCGGCAATTTGCGCGGCATAGGCAACAATATCAATTCCCGTCTCCCCTTCTTTGCTCAGTCCAGAACCTCGAGGATATGACCATACAACTACCGCCAATCCATGGGATTTGGCCTCTTGAGCAATTTCCCGCAAATGGTTATACATCTCTTGGCTATGGGCAGACCCTGGATAAATCGTATATCCCACCGCACAGCATCCTAACCGCAGGGCATCATGGACGCTGCCCGTAATTGCGGAATTAGGATCTTTGCTCTCAAACAGCGAATCATTATTGTTCAATTTCAGTATAAGGGGAATTTGACCGGCATATTCTGCAGCTCCGGCCTCTAGAAATCCGAGAGGAGCCGCGTAGGCATTACATCCGGCATCAATGCCAAGCTGGAAATGGTAGTGAGGATCATACCCTGCAGGATTGACCGCAAAACTTCTGGCTGGACCATGCTCAAAGCCTTGATCCACCGGCAGAATAACTAAGCGACCAGTCCCGGCCAATCGTCCCGTCATCAATAAACGGGCAATATTTGCAAGCACTCCAGGGACATTCCCCTCATAATTTCGTAAGATTTCCTTGACTCGTGGCGTGATTACGTTGGGTTCCTTCACAAAAATTCCCTCCCTTTCAACATAGTACCTTCTCTTTGTTCAGACCCTCGCCTGTAGTGTAGAAGACCTCACGGCCTAAGACAATAATAACAATTCTCCCACATCCGTTACGGTCATTTTTCAGATTGTTCCACCTGTTTTCTTAGAGCAATGAGTTCTTGTTCCATCGCATCAAACCGTTCAGCAATCGGATCTGAAATATTAGCATGATCCATGGTCGCTTCTGGCACCCGGTCTCCAATGGTTTTGATAATACGGCCAGGTATCCCAATGACTGTTGAATTCGAAGGAACTGACCGAAGAACAACTGAATTGGCTCCAATTTTTACAAAATCCCCAATCGTAATATTCCCTAGCACTTTTGCTCCGGCTCCGACAACGACATGATTACCCAATGTAGGATGGCGTTTACCCCGTTCCTTGCCGGTTCCTCCGAGTGTGACGCCTTGAAAGAGGGTGACAGACTCACCAATGACGGCAGTCTCGCCAATCACCACCCCCATTCCATGGTCAATAAAAAATCCGCGTCCAATCTGCGCTCCTGGATGAATTTCTATACCGGTTAGCCACCGGGCCAGTTGCGAAATCAACCGAGGGACAATCGGAACATTTTTCTTCCATAACCAATGCGCTACCCGGTAGGCCAATAACGCATGAAAACCCGAGTAGGCCAGCAACACCTCCCAACGACTGGTTGCCGCCGGATCGCGCTCAAAAACAGCGTGAAGATCTTCAGTAATTCGTTTAACCAACCGCATAGGCCCACCATATGGATATATCCCAAGAAGTAGAAGGTGGTATCATTTCATAACGGCGAGATACTTTCAATGAGACAAATTGCCAACGTGGCAATACCTTCTGCCCGTCCAATCATTCCAATTCCCTCTCCACTTTTAACTTTAACATTTACCTGAGAAGGAGAAACCTGCAGCACGCCTGCAAGACTCTCTTGCATCGAAACCATATACGGGGCCAATTTCGGAGCCTGGGCCAGAATAACCGTATCCAGATTCACCAAATAAAATCCTTTTTCACGAAGGGTTTGAGCGACACTCCGTAGCATCACCAAGCTGGAGAGATTTTTGTATTCCGGATTACTGCTTGGATAGCGTGTTCCAAGATCTCCTTCTCCCATAGCTCCCAGAATGGCGTCGCAGACGGCATGGGTCAGAGCATCAGCATCGGAATGGCCATCCAACCCTTGTGTATGTGGGATAGCCACGCCACCTAGAATCAGTGGACGGCCCTCTTGCAAGGGATGAATGTCATAACCTTGGCCAACTCTCATATTGAATTAGGAATGAGGAGAGAAAGAAAACACACCTGATGAATTCTAGCTAGAGGTTTCACCCTCGGCTTCCCATCGTTTTCAAAATAGCTTCCCCCAGAACCAGATCATCCGGTTTGGTCACTTTTATATTAAAACAACTTCCCTCCACTACGGAAACGGGGTATCCCATCCGTTCGATGAGGGCAGCATCATCGGTGACGGCCCATTGATGGAGTTGAGCCTGTTTATGTGCCTCTACGAGCCAGTCATACCGAAACACCTGGGGAGTTTGAATCTGCCAGAGTTCCTCCCTTTTCAATGTCTCTTGAATAATCCCAGAATGATCGACCCGTTTTACGGTATCATGAATTGACATCGCCACCACCGCAGCCCCTGTTTGCCCGGCCCGGTCGATCACATTCCTAACAATGGGCTGGTCGATAAAGGGACGGACACCATCATGGACCAGAACTCCGTCAGGTTGATCGGAAATGGCCTCAAGTCCATTTCTGACAGAATCCTGGCGCCGTAGTCCTCCCGCCACAACTTGAGTGACTTTCTTCAATCCAAAGAGCTGCACTATTTCACGCCGGCAATAATCCAGATCCGAAGCCGGCACGGAAAGAATCACTTCGCGGATACACTCGAGATGTTGAAAAACTTTTAGTGAATATACTAGGAGAGGTATTCCTCCAAGAGAAAGGTATTGTTTGGGAGTGTTTCCCCCCATGCGGATACCAAGACCCGCGGCGGGGACGACCGCCACAACAGAATTAAACACGCGAAAAGCTTAACTCCTCGTGTTCGGTTTCTTCTTTCAGACGGGTAAAGATCATTCGGCCAGCACTTGTTTGCAGGACACTTGTGACAATCACATCCGCATTTTTGCCGATCCATCGTTTGGCGTGGTCAACCACCACCATGGTGCCATCATCTAAATAGGCCACACCTTGCCCTGACTCTTTCCCCTCTTTCAAGACAAAGACTCGAATCGTCTCACCTGGGAGTACCACCGGTTTCAGCGCATTACAGAGGTCATTAATATTGAGCACTCTCACGCCTTGGATCCCAGCTACCTTATTCAGATTGAAATCGTTTGTGAGCACTTTTGCATCCATCTGCTTTGCCAGTTCAATGAGTTTCGTATCCACCTCTTTCACATGAGGAAAATCATCCTCTACCAGTTCCACCTTGACATTGCTCACTTTTTGAAGAACATTCAAAATATCCAACCCTCGCCTTCCACGAGCCCGCTTTAATCCGTCAGAGGAATCGGAAATATGCTGTAACTCCTGAAGAATAAAATGCGGAACAACAAGGGTTCCCTCGATAAAGCCCGTTTCGCACAGATCTGCAATCCGGCCGTCAATAATGACGCTGGTATCCAGAAGTTTTTTGATGCGAACGGAATCCCTATCTCCAGTTGAAATAGTTGGTGTGTCCCATCCTTCAGTGGCAAATCGGACTCCCATGATCAATCCCCAATAGGGAATTCCCAAAAAGAACACCAAGCTCGTCAAAATATTAAAGATGGAATAAGGAAAGCGTGCGCCGAATCCCGTCACCGACCCAATCAGTCCTGCCACAAGGAGACCAACGATTAATCCGCCCCCTCCACACAAGACAAACGGGAAAGACATAACCTTCAATCTCTGTTCTACGGCCAGAATTATTACGCCGACTGCGGCCCCTATTCCCGCGCCGAGGAGCAGTAAGACTGTCTGTCCGTCAGTTTCCCCCCATGCCAAGGCCATGCCCAGAACCACAGCAATAACCAGAAATATCATTCGCAACACCATAAGAGATTCTCCTTCCCTAGATCGGTAACTCAGACCGCAGGAACGCTTCAGCTTTGGTCACATCCTCCTGACTGCCAATAAATAGAGGGACTCTCTGGTGAAGGGCTTTGGGAATGAGTTGATTGACAGACCCGCCTCCCGTACTCCCCAAGCCACCGGCCTGTTCAACCAAAAATGATAGGGGGGCGGCTTCATACATGAGCCTCAATTTCCCCTCGGGGTTTTTCTTTTCTCCCGGATACATATATAAGCCACCCTTGCATAGAACACGATGCACATCAGCCACCAAACACCCGGAATAACGACTGGTGTAGGGTCTGCCTGTCTGGACATCGACTTCTTGTAGATAGTGAAGAAATTGCTGTGTGCCGGTAGACCACTTTTGGTGATTGCCTTCATTCACACTATAAATTTTCCCACGTTTGGGGATTTGAATATTCCTGGCTGAGAGAAAAAATTCACCTGCCTCCTGATCCAAGGTAAATTGGTGAACCCCATGGCCGCAGGTATAGACTAACAGCACACTCGATCCATAGAGGATATATCCAGCCGCAACTTGGTCGCTCCCTTTTTTTCGCAGGGCATCTTCAGAAGTGGGAAACCCCTCAACGGAAAGTCGATGAATAGAAAAAATTGACCCTAAGGACGCGTTCACATCAATGTTAGAGGAGCCATCCAAAGGATCCAAAAAGACCGCATATCGCCCTTGACCATCAGCTTCTTTAATGAGGTAGGGTTTTTCCATTTCCTCTGAAACAAGCGTACTCACCAGTTCCATATGCTCAAACACATCCAGGAATATCTGATTGGCTCGTTCGTCCAACTTTTGGACCTCTTCGCCTTGAACATTAATCAACCCTGTAGAACCCAGAAATTGACTCAATCCGGCTTTTCTCAGATCCTGGGCAATCAGCTTCCCACCCAGGGCAATTTGCATGATGATACGAGAAAATTCTCCGGAGGTTCCGGGAATAAGCGCTTGCTCACGAAAGGTATGTGTCGATAAGGAAAAACGCGGAGTCATCAATCACGATCCAAATGGAATTCTAGAGGATTTTCATTATATGCTTTTCCGCATAAAGGAGCAACGCACGTTTGACAGAAATATGGCTTCGATATTGAAAAAACTCCAATGACGGACTCGGCTGCGTTGTTGAATGAGGAGCCTGAATGACGGACATCACCAATCGTTGATCCGATCGACGATGCCATCACCAGGAATGATTGAGAATGGGCTCAAAAACAAACTGAAATCGAAAAAGTGAAATACCGTGATAAGAGTTAGACCGTGGAGCCGGCTGTGGCTTCAGAAAGTTGTCCTTCCAGATAGGACTGGATTTGAGTGAGATGAGCGTGAGAAGTGGCTTCAAAGCGAAGGACTAATGCTGGTTGAGTGTTTGAGGCTCGAATCAGACCCCACCCTTCATCGAATCGGACACGAATGCCATCAATCGTAATGATGTCACGAATGGGTAAAGGTGAGGTCTTCAGATTCTGTGTGCTGGCCGCGTGCTTCAACCGATTTTTGACGATTTCTACCAATGAAAATTTCTGATCATCCGGACAATCTACCCGAATTTCAGGCGTCACCACCGTTTGGGGAATATCCGCCAACAGGGAAGACAATGGCTTTTTCCGCTTCACAAGAATTTCGATTAGCCGACAAGAAGCATAAATAGCATCGTCATACCCATAGTACCGATCGGCAAAGAACAGGTGACCCGACATCTCTCCAGCGAGCAACGCTTTTTCCTCTTTCATTTTGGCCTTAATGATGGAATGTCCGGTCTTCCACATAATACCCCGTCCACCTTGTTTGTGAATATCGTCATACAACCCCTGTGAGGCTTTCACCTCTGAAATAATGGAACACCCTGGATTGGTATCCAGCACATCCCGGGCAAAAAGAAGCAACAACCGATCACCCCACATAATTTGGCCCTGTTCATCAATGACGCCAATTCGATCAGCATCACCATCATACCCGATTCCCACATCTGCTCCGATTTCTCTGACTTTTTCAATCAGGTCCTTAAGATTATCCAGCACAGTGGGGTCTGGATGATGGTTGGGAAAATGACCATCAAGATCGCAATACAATCCGGTCACATCGCATCCCAATTGCTCTAAAGCTTCCTTGGCCACTAGAGAAGCCGCCCCATTCCCACAATCAATCACGACCCGAAGCCCCTGTCCCCTCAGCAAAGAAAAATGGTCTTGTAAAAATTTAAGATATTCGGGAATGATGGTTTGCGTTAAAACCGTTCCTGACCCAGATGCGAACTCGCCACTTTCAAAAATTTTCTGTAATTCTTGAATATCATCTCCGTATAAGGCTTCCTTGCCTATACACATCTTGAACCCGTTATACTCAGCAGCATTGTGGCTGCCGGTAATCATGATGCCCCCGTCCACATCACAGGAAAACAGTGAAAAATACAGTAAGGGGGTCGCACATAAGCCAAGATCCGATACATTCACCCCTGAACTGGTCAGGCCGGCAATAAGATGATTTCGAAGGGTTGGTGATGTTAAGCGACCATCCCGGCCCACCGTAATATTGCGAACACCACGTGCTCTAGCCAAGGTCGCATACGCACGGCCTATTCGCTCAACCACATCTGGACCTAAATCGCATTCAACAATCCCGCGAATATCATACTCTCGAAAAATTCCCATCTGGCTTTCTTTCCCTCCGAGTCCTACCCAATCGGTCTCAACCTACCAAAATCGTCCTGAAGTCGAACGATATCATCTTCCCCCAGGTAGGGCCCATTTTGAATTTCAATAATCTCTAAAGGGATCCGCCCAGGATTTTCCAAGCGATGCGGAACTTCCCTGGCTATCCCTGTGCTCATGCCAGCCTGCAAATCGTAGATTTCTTCGCCACGGGTCACTCGGGCGGTCCCTGCAATGACCACCCAATGCTCACTACGCTGATGATGAAGTTGAAGGGAAAGCCGTTTTCCAGGCGTAACTTCAATCCGCTTGACCTTGTATCCTTTACCCTCTTCCATGACGGTATAGGAACCCCAAGGACGATCCACGGTTCGGTGCTCTAAATGTTCAGGCGCTCCCTGTCGTTTCAACAGATTGACGACGGCTTTGACATCTTGGGTTCGCTCTTTAGGACAGACCAGAGTGGCATCAGGCGTGTCCACCACCACCATATTATTGAGGCCAATCGTCGCAACGACCCTTCGATCCGCAAATAGCACGGAGTTGCGGCTCCCCAGATCGACAATATTCCCATTCCGGACATTTCCATCTTTATCCAGGGGGACCACTTCCTCCAGGCTACTCCAACTCCCCACATCCGACCAACCAAAGTCTATTGGTACGACCACGCTTCGAGAAGAATGCTCCATCACCGCATTGTCGATGGAAAGCGATTCGACTTTGGCATATACCTTCCGAAGGTAGGAGGGGAACTCCTCACTTCCCATTCGACGCTTAATACCACTTAACAACTTGGATAACGCCGGTTGATGAATGGCTATTTCTGATAAAATCTGTGAAGCTTTCCAGACAAAAATTCCGCTATTCCAAAAATAGTTTCCAGATTGCAAATAGCGCCTGGCAGTTGTGAGGTTCGGCTTTTCAACAAAGCGGCCAACCGAATAGCCGATAAAATCGCCTTTGGTCCCTACCTTCCGCCGCTTCAAAGGCTGAATATAGCCATAACCTGTCTCGGGACGAGTCGGCTGAATCCCAAACGTCACAAGATGCCCCTCCACCGCCAATTCACTCGCAAATTGTACGGCTTGCATGAATTTCTTAGAGGCCTTCACAACATGATCAGCTGGAACCACCACCATTACCGCTTCAGGATCTTGATGTATCAATTGTAAGGCGGCTAAAGCGATAGCCGGTGCGGTATTTCTTCCTTCGGGCTCGAGAATTACATTTTCAGCGATGTCATCTTTCCATTGATTGAGTTGGAGCTTGATGGATTCCGCTTGAACCGCGTTGGTGACAATTGCCATCCGATTCGCAGGAATTTTTTGTAATAGACGCTCAAAGGTCTGTTGTAGAAGGGTTCCTTCTCCCAATATTCTCAAAAATTGCTTGGGAAATCGTTCCCGGCTCAATGGCCAAAACCGGGTACCACTTCCTCCGGCTAAAATCACTCCATAGACATGAGCATTCATAGTTTTTTCCTAAAAAGCGTTTCAACTCCTCCAATGGACCAAATAGAAAACCATAAGTATTTTGGTATGGATTATAAACCCACACCTCAAATTCTCGAATTATGTCGTTCAAAAAGACAATAAAAACTTGTAAAACTACAAAGGGTTTTTTACAGCCAAAATTGTATCGATAAATTCCCGAACAGCTCCCTCACCTCCATTTTTTTTGCATACATAATGCACAACTTGACGGACCTGCTCCACACAATCTGCAGGCGCTGCGGCATATCCCACAGTTTTCAAAGCCTCCACGTCATTCACATCATCTCCAATATAAGCCATTTGTGCAAAAGGAATTTTGTATTTTTCAGACAAATGACCAAGGACCGCCACCTTATCCTTCGCTCCCTGAAAAACCTCGGGAATGCCAAGCTTTTTTCCTCGCCGAGCGACGATTTTGGTGTTTTCCATTGTAATAATAGCGGTGATCAACCCTTGGGCCTGTAGAAGTTTAATCCCCATGCCATCACGGGTGTGAAACTTTTTCAATTCTTCCCCTGATTCCCCATAATACATTCCGGCATCGGTCAGAACCCCATCCACATCTGTTGCAAACAGTCTCAGCGCCTTTAAAACTTTTTTCGGCTTACTTAACGATCGGGGAGAATCTTTTTTTTTGAGAGATTTTACTGTTTTTACCCCTTTGGACAAAGAAGCAATTGATTGGTTTTTTCTCACCTGTTCATGTCCACCTTTCTATTTCCCATTTAATATCCGTTTAGCCTGATGATACTCCTAAGCTTAAAGCAAGCCTTCCGTTAAGACCAGAGGAGGGATAGAATACAAAGGCAGCCAACCTCAAAAATCAATCGTCCGATTTATTATTGTCGCAACCCAGCTTTGCAAAACCGGTTAAAGAGTACCATTACCTGTGAATATTAAAATCCGATTTCTTATGATCCTGGCTCTTTGTTCCAGTCTTCTTGCCTGCTCATCTCCACAATCTCAGGAAAGACTGGACACCGTATTATGTTGGCTACGCCCCTCTTGCCTTCCCTCTGAACTCCCATCCACCAACGCAAGTACGCCTCAGGCCGATATCCCTTCAAACCCAACCGATTCATTCGTTTCCTCAGAAGAGCCTCAACCCATATCTCCGCCGATCTCTACTTCTGAAATTAAAGCTGCCTTGACCTGTCTCACCTCTGCCAATATCACGGTGACGGGATCCAACCCTGTTGTCAACATTTCATACATCGAACCCACAACAAAAGCCAACGGCGAGACGCTCACAAATCTTGCCAAGACTACCATTTACCAAGATATAGGAAAAGGATTAATCAAATATAAAGAGATGAGTGCGACCAATCCAGGAGGGGGGGGGACCATTCAAGAAAAAGTTCTTTTCAACCTTAAACCAGAGGAAACCCTTCATGCCACAATTTGTGTAACCGCCACCGATTCGAATGGCCAAGAGAAATAAAACCTAGCAGATGGGAAATGATTACTTTCTTCAGCCACACGCATCATGAAAGGGTCAAGAGAGAGGTATGTGGATGAGTATTAGGAGATCACTTGCTTAAGATAACTTAATGAAACTTTCTCCTTCTATCACTGCTTGAGCAAAAATCCGCGTCGTTCCATGCACTCACCTATTTCCAACCCCTGAGTGACCGACTTTTTCTTCCAATCGTTCCCCTGCTCTGCGCCAACCTGCGTAACACAGTGTGCATGTGCTTCAGCCGTACCCGTCTCTGCTCTATCGGTGGCAACCCATACCCCTTGCACGCAGTCTCCATAAGGATGGCAAATACGATCAGCACGAGTAGGACCATGGTCGGGGTGGGAATACGATTCCCAAATACTACACCCTCCTATAGACAAAAAAATTAGACACAAAATGAGGGCTCCTCCCCCACATTTTTGCCCAATCATACGTTTACTGATCTCCAAAAAGTCTCAGGTAACATAAGTAAAGAAACCTACCCGATTACATCCTTTTCCATCTCTATCGGACAGCCCAAGCTGAGAAATAAGGCCTGCTGTAAACTCCCCCCGCTCAGGGTAGGGGCATCAACCTTCTCAACTAATTTTCCATCCGCATTAAAAGATTAAGATTCAGCGCGTCTCATCACGACTCATTCAATCTGGCCTTGAAACCGAGCCCACAATAATCCCAGATATTCATGATACGCCAATTCGGCAAGGCGCACACCTGTGGAACTGGGAAAAAAGTTCACCAAAGACCAAAACTGGATGGGAGGAACCCAATGTCCTGTTGATGCCGGGATTGGAATTAGACCCTGTTTCTCAAATAACCTGACCGCGCGTGGCATATGGAAGGCACTTGTCACCAGGATAAAAGGCTCATCATGGACGATTTCCCGAACATAGTGAGGATGATCCTTGGTATCACGGGATTCAACCTCCAGAACCATATCTGCTCGACTGACGCCCAATTCCTCGGCCACCCTACTCATTGCAGTCGCTTCAGGGGACCCATCAAATCCAGTCCCCCCTGTCAGGATGATTTTGCTGCCGGGTAGCAGGCGATGAAGCCGAATCCCCTCCATCAGCCGAACACGGGAATGATAGGACACTTGAAGTTGATAAGGTAACGTCGCATCTCCGGCAATGCCGCTGGCCAGGACAACAATCCATTTCACGGAACCTTGGGCATTTGCGACACCCCCAGGAGGCATAACCTGAGAAAGATTAATTGGAGGATATTGTGATTCCAGCGTTTGTATGATTCTCCCCGACACTCCTTCGTAACCGCTGACGACAAGAAGAATAAACCCCAGGGTAATGAAAACTTTCCCAGCATTTTGCTTCCGGGAAAAACACAATAGGAGAAGCCCAAAAGCAATCATCTCGATACAAAGAGAGAGAGGAGAAAAAAATGAGGCTAAAATCTTTTTAAGACTGAGCATCAAAGATCTCTTCCTCCTATCGATGAAAGGAAAGCTTTGCCTGGTTATTCAGTGGCACCGGTCGATGATTACATGAATTTACGTAAACATCACTTCTTGTTTGGCAAAACAACGGTTAGCCCGGGGACAGCATCATTTTCATCGAGCATGAAAGCAAAAACAGTCATGATCTCTGCCCGAGATGGGGGGAGTTTAAACCAATGATTAAAGTCGCCCTCCTCGGGAAGAGATAAAAAACAGCCATGGCATGTTGACGGTTTTAACTCAGACCAAACACTGAAAGCAGGATCGAAGGAGAACCACCCTCCGAGACAGTATTTTGTGGGTGGAGTGGAATAAGAGTGGAGAGAACAGAATACCTGGCTAGGGAGAAGGCATAGAGCAGGATAAACCCAGATCTTTCTGGTATTTTTTAAAATCCTGGATGGATGCATCAAGGCTTCGTTGAGCAACAAGGATATCTCTCAAAAGATTCCCTTGGGGGGATTGATGAGTCACACAATGAATCTTTCCCCCTTGAAATCCACGACGACTCCGCCTGCACCCATCAAATTCTTTTGGGGCATGCCGGAGACTAAATTTAGCTTCCTGCAATTGGTCATGCTGCCGGACGACCCGGTCCTGAGCGGCCCTCAAAAGAGAGACAGCCTCGGTACAGGAAAAATCCCATACCTCCGGGAGGGCCGACGAGGGAAACAATAGGAGGAACCAGATTATTAGAGACCAAAACCGCATAGACGTCCTCCTCATTTTGAGGAAAAGTGCTAGAATTTCGTTGGCAAACCTGCAATTTTTCTCCCAAGATATCCCGAGGTTTGGACGCCTTCAATAGCCTAAAAGGAGGGACAGCCAAGATGGACTCGATCCCCATGAGTTCTGAACAGTACTCCAACTGAAGAGGCAACGAATGGAGTTAAAGATCTCAGTGTTTCTTCAACACAAAGTGGGCTCGCCGATTCTGCCGAAAACACCGAAGTGTGGACTGAAGACAAAAGGGTTCATGTTTTCCTAAACTAAGGACTCGAATAGAGGAAGCGGTTACGCCTAAATCTACAAGGTAATTCTTCACCGCCATCGCGCGTCGCTCACCCAGAACAAGGTTGTATTCCTCGGTTCCCCGTTCATCACAATGCCCTTCAATCAATACTTCACGAGAAGGATATCGTTTCAGGAGTACCTGAGCGTTCTGCGTCAGGGTAGGAACAGCCTCCTTTTCTATGGAATATTGGTCATAGTCAAAAAACACATCTTCCAACTTCAAGGGGAGAAGGGAGTCATCCGCAGATTGGGCAGTAACACCCGAGTTTATTTCGGGTGGAAGATTCTCTGATTTTGTAGGTTGCGAAACTAGGGGAAGAAGCGGTTCCGGCTTTGGCACAGAAGTGGATGGGGCAGTCCCCAACGAAGGAGGAGAAGAATCGGAAGAGGAAGATTCACTCCTCAAGTCAGCACCATGACTGACGATTGCCACATGATGCCAGGAACTACACCCACTTAGAAGGGCAACTAAAAACCCAAGGACTGCATAATTTCCCTGAAACAACTTCCTCAATGGTGGCCGTTACTCCAATATCCAAAGGCAAGCTCGAAGTTTTATCCCTCCTACGGCCCAATCATCTCCAAAAGTAAATCTATCATACAACTTTCAACAAAAGAGTCAATCTCGGTCGGCACTGTCCTCATGTTTAAACTTGACGGGTTTTTTTTCACATAGGTATGATCGGACTCCTGTCGAGGCATTGCTGTTTAAAGTCACTTTTCTCACCATCTCACGACACAACTAGCTGGGCATCCGTATGATTGACGTTCAACATGTGACCAAACGCTACGGGAACGCAACCGCGTTGGATGACATCTCTTTCTCCATTAACAAGGGAGAAATCGTGGCATTTCTCGGGCCTAATGGCGCAGGAAAAACCACGACCATGCGTATTCTGACAGGGTTTATGCCCCCAACCCTAGGGACCGTTCGCATTGCAGGGTTTGATTGCCTGGAAACACCATGGGAAGTCAAAAAACATATCGGATACCTCCCTGAAACCCCTCCGCTCTATCTGGAACTGACCGTTAGTGAATATTTAACCTTTGTGGGAAGAATTAAACGACTTTCTGATGACCAATTGACAGAACGGATGGATACCATCATCACCCAAACGGGCCTAGCCGATGTTCGGGGACGAGTCATCGGACATCTATCCCGTGGATATCGACAACGCGTCGGCTTGGCACAAGCCCTTTTGCACAATCCTCCCGTGTTGATTTTGGACGAACCAACGACAGGGTTAGACCCGAATCAAATCATTGAGATTAGGGAACTCATTAAAAGCCTGGCGGGATCCCATACTATTATTTTAAGTACACATCTGCTGGCTGAGGCAACTGCTATTTGCCAACGAGTTATTATCATTCACCATGGCCGAATCGTCGCCGTGGACACGCCGGAACAGCTAGGGGCCAAACTCCGTGAATCGGAAACGCTCAGCCTGACCGTAAAGCAATCTGACCCGGACCTGTTGGAGGCGCTTCACCATATTCCCGGAGTCATCCGAGTCTCTCAAGGGGCAACATCTCACACCTATCTTCTGGACACGCTGATGGGCCGTGATATCCGAGAGGAATTGACCCAATTTATCGTCTCACGCAATGTGGGCCTCCTGGAATTAAAAACCCAACCCCTTACCCTTGAGGATGCGTTTAAGGTGCTCACACAAACCAACACTCCCAGCGCTCCCAACCTCTCGCCTGGTGGTCCACACTAACCGCAGATAGCCGGATTACTTTAATTATGACCCCCGTTCACACGATTGTTGCCAAAGAATTACGAAGTGCATTTGTGTCTCCAGTGGTCTATGTCATCGCAGCTATATTTTTAGCCATCGTGGGCCTGTTGGCCTATTCCGCAGCAGCCAATGCGAGTAACCAGGCCATCCGCCTGATGCAAATTCAAAACACCTACGCACAACTCAATCTCAATGATATGTTGTTCAGGCCACTCTTTCGAAGTATCAACCTCATCCTCATGATTATTCTGCCATTACTCACCATGCGTTTGTTCGCCGAAGAACGCAAACTCCGAACCTTCGAGCTCCTTCTCACGTCTCCCATTGGGGTGAATGAAATCGTTTCCGGAAAGTTCATGAGCGTGATAATCGTCTATAGCGGCCTGTTATCACTGACAAGCCTCATCCCCATAACACTGTCCGCCTATGCAACCTTTGATTGGCGACCGATTTATCTTGGGTATGTCGCCCTGTTCCTCCAGGGAGCCCTTCTCATTTCCATCGGTCTGTTTGCCTCGGCTCTGACCGAGAATCAAATTATTGCGGCTTTTTTAAGCTTTGGCTGCATCTTAGGTCTCTGGATGCTCGGGGCGTTGGGAGGCATTGTTGGGGACACCACGGTCGGACACATTCTGTCCTATCTCTCGTTTAGCGAACATTATGAACGATTGATTCGTGGTCTCTTTAATCTCAAAGATATTCTCTATTACGTCTCCGGTATAGCCTTTATGTGGTTTGCCGCTCACCAAGCCGTCGACGCCTACCGATGGAAGTAACCCGTGTGGCTTCCATTCTCGGAATAGCCGGAACCATATTAGTCCTGATAGGACTTGGTCTCCCCTTGTTCCAGCCTGCTGGAGGGAGCCTCTCCTCAATCCTGCTCGGCCTGGGGACACTGTGCCTCCTGGGCTATTTCGCCTTCCATTTTCGCAGCCTCACCGCGTTAGCGCGAACCCGGTCTACCCGACTCGGAGCACACAGCCTGTTTTCGGTCCTGCTTGCAGGCGTCGTCGTTGCCTTACTCAATTTTCTCGCAGCCAAGCATGCCCCGGAATGGGATTTCTCGGAGACGCAAAATTTCACCCTAAGCCGACAGACCTATCAAGTCCTTCGGACTCTGCCAAGAGAAGTAAAAATGACCGCCTTCACCCATGAAGGGAGCCCGGGTTATGGGGGCTACCAGGATCTCTTGACGACCTATGCGAAGGAGAGTCCTCTCATCACCCTGACCTTCATCGATCCTGAACGCCAACCAGACAAAGCCAAAGAGTATCAAGTGACTCGAATCGATACCGTCGTCGTGGAAAGTGGTCCCCAAAAGGTCTATCTCCAACGGTCTTCTGAAGCCGACATGACCAATGCGCTGCTCCGCGTCACACAGGACAAGAAAAAGCGCATTGCCTTTGTTACGGGCCATGGCGAAAAGAGTCTAACCGATACCGAATCGTCAGGATTATCTCGTGCCGGCGACGCCCTGACCAAGCAAGGCTATGAGGTCGGGACAGTGGATTGGCAAGACACGGCTTCTCACGAAGCAGCAGTGCTCATTGTGGCCTCCTCCACAGAAGCCGTATCCGTCGAGCACCAACACCGGATACGTCAATTTCTGGAAAAAGGAGGACGGGTACTGGTGATGGTTGATCCAGCCAGTGGCGATTCGTTAGATCCCCTGATCACACCTTGGGGCATTCAATTGGGGGCCGGCATCCTAGCCGATGAACAGGACCGCTTGGGACGTGGCAGTCCCACCGCGTTGCTCGTTCGCACCTTTACGACCCATGACATCACCGAAGACTTCACCACTCCAATCCTATTTCCTGTGTCCCGCTCAGTGACCTTCGACACGGCACAGGGAAAGACCTGGGAGTATGTCGCCTTAGCACAAACGTCTCCGGAAAGCTGGGAAGAAACGGACCTGAACAGTCCTCAACCTGAATTCACCGCAGGGCAGGACCCCAAAGGCCCCTTTACCGTCGCGGGCCTCTTAATCCCTAAACCGGTCGACCAGTCCCCAACAGCTCAATCTGCCATTCTCATCGTGGGCAATGCGGCGTTTGCAACCAATGGGTATCTGACCTATCCGGGAAACACGGACTTTTTCCTCAAGGCCATCGCATGGCTTGCCCAAGAGGACGCCTTAGTTTCTTTGACACCAAAAGATCCGGCCTTTCATCCATTCATACCGAATCCCTCGCAGGAACAGGCGCTCGTGTTTTTTCAGGTCCTGTTCCTTCCACTCCTTACTTTATTTATCGGTTTATCCGTTTGGAAAAGGCGGCGAAGTCTTTGACATGATAAATCCCGTTCGAGTGACGCTCATCCTGGCTCTGGTCGTTCTTGGCTTGGGAGGCTATATCCTCCTCATTGATATCCCTCAATCCCGCAAACTGGAAAAACAGGAAACCCAGGAACGACAGATCTTGCCCTTTGATGACCGGGCTATCACGCAGATCACCTGGGCCACTCCCACGGACACCATCCGCCTCGAACGTGACGACCAATGGCGGTGGATGATGACCGAACCTATGCGATCCCCTGCGGATGCGCGTGAAATCCGCAGGATCCTCCGAGCCCTCACGATAGGAAAAATTAAACGGTATATCGAGGATGGTCCAAGCAATTTGTCAGCATACGGATTAGCTCCCCCTTATCTCACCCTTACCCTCACCACTCCGACTGAGACGCAGGAAATAGCTCTAGGGGATGCCGGCCCCTTTGCTCCGTCCCTTTACGTCCAAACGAAACCTGACAATCAGGTCGTGCTCACCACTTTGGATGTGATGACCTTTGCTCAAAAGTCTCTCACAAACTTTCGGCTCAAGGACCTATTATTTTTCGAGCGGGATCGAGTCCTGGAGCTTCATATTCAACTCGGATCTTCCACCATGGTCATGACACGGATGGCAGGAGCCCATAGCTTGACGCCGAATTGGATGTTTCAAAGTCCTGTGAAAGGACCTGCAGATAAAACGGCCGTGGGCACCCTCCTCATGGATTTGGGAGGTTTGGCCGCCACAGGGTTCATTGATACCGAAGAAGAGAAGAAACGGATTCTGGAGCAACCGGCACGCATTCAAGCCACCATCCAAGTCGTAGAAGGCGCACGCACGCACCATCTGGAACTCTATCAATTTGCTGATCCGGAAAAGGCCTATGCCATTACGTCCGCCTCCGGCCCACTCTATGAAATTCCCACGGGGATACTGAAACCCATCACTCAAGGCATGTTTCATTTTCAAGACAAACGTCTCTTTGGCATGGAAGTCGCCGACATTGCTATGCTGACCGTCCACACCCCACAAGATCATTATGTCCTCATCAATCAACACGATGAGTGGATCTTAGAGGACAATCCTTCAGCAGAGTTAAATCAGGAAGTGGTAAAACTTTTTGTCAGTCGGATCGTGGATACTCCAGCGGAAATATTCCACCCCGATTCCTCTCCCGCCTCAAAAGACAATGGGATGGCCTCACCCAACGCTACCATTTCCGGCATGAACCGCAATGGGAAGGAAATCGGACAATTAATTTTGGGAAAGAGGGAACGGGGACTGGTCTTCGCCAAAGGAGCAAGCTTGCCAGGTTTATTCCAGGTCCGATCGGCTATCCTTGATCAAATACCCCCAAAAACCAAACTGATACGGGAAACCAACTCAACTGAATAGCCATCCTCTTCACTCCTTCATCACAACTTCACACTTTGAGTAGCATATCTGCTTCTTTTGCATGAGCAGCAGAGCAACAGATGGGCACGATAAAAAACGAACCGAGCCTTCTGGAAATTCTCTCTTAACGTGATGGAGTTTGTTGGTTTTCTTCCTGGCTCATCTTTTTAAAGAACCGATCTGAATCCTGTTGAATGTCTTTTTTGGACGGGTCCGATTGAGGTTCGGGTGCGGAAGAACACCCCACCATCATCGTTCCCAACAAGAAAATAACACACATGATGAAGGTCGCCTGGGTTGTTGCATCACTCCAAGTCATAATCGTCTCCTCCCAAATCAATTGAACATGCGATGGATATTCTTAGAACATTGACACGTTCATAGCCTACAGCGCACCCTGGGCATCGATCAACACACAGACTTGAAATAACTAGGATATAGGAATCTGCTACCGTTCTTCGTTCATGAGATCTCACCATTACATCCTTGCATGAGGAATCGACTATGACCATCCACGCAACCCCGGCACCTTTCTCTTTCGTCACACCGCCAATATTGGTCAACTCATTCCCAAACCTTACCCTGGATTGGGAGCCATAAAGACCAGCACCCGGAGCCGGGTGGTCGTATGGTTCACCACGCCATGCTCTTCCCCGGCCGGAGCCATCGTCCCCTGCCCTTCTCCCAGTATCCGGCTTTCACTCCCGACCCGAAACGTGCCTTGCCCTTCCAAAACCAAATAGACTTTATCCTGGTCGGCATGCACATGGCCTTTTTGTTCCTGGCCGGGCTCGAAACCATACACATCACAAAAAAATCTCGGTGATTGAAACACATTCTGTTTCTTCATCTTTTCATTCGAAAACTGGCTGTAGTCTTGGATATTCACCACATTCACGTCAATGCCCTCCTCAATTGAACAATGTCGATACCAACTAGACCCTCTCTGAATAATCCTCAAAAATCTCTTACGCCGACCAATCCCTCACCACCCCGGATCTCCACGAGGCGATTTCATTTTCCAGGAGTGTTGAATAATACTATTTTCCCAGGACCTATTGACCCACAGGCACGTTGCCTATCAGAGGCCTCGGGGCAGTTCAAAAAATCATGCCCTGAGCCTTTCGAAGGGTTCGTCCAGTCCTGCCCTGAGTCATGCCGAAGGGAAGGCCGCAGTCATTTTTGCGCGCAGAGCGTACTTCCAGTACGTGAGCACGGAAAAATGGCGAGAACGCCGCTGGCGGCTTTTTTCAACAGCCCATTTTCCAGAAACCTTGAATGACCCTAGGTTCAGTCTGATATGATGGGCTAAAGTAAGAGTGCCTCCAGAAACGTAGCATGTTACCCGAACACGCCCCGGCGATTCGAGAGAAAAATTTCAGGAATAGAAGCGAAATCAAGAAAGGATCAAACATGAAATCAGGACAGACACAAATTGCCCGAATTATTGGAGGAATACTCCTGTTTAGCCTGATGGGATGGGCAAATGTGGCCTTGAGCACGATACAGGGCGAATACGAACTGATGGAGGGGGAACCTTCTCAGCATGAAGCCGGCAAGGTCATTCTGTTTGAATTCGCTGACTTTTACTGCTCCCATTGCCACATGTTCGAACGGGTTGTCGGGACCCAACTGAAAAAAGAATTTGGCGACCAGTTAGAGATTAGAATGGTGGGATTTCCCGTCATACCCGGCAAACTGCCGACGGCCTTTGAGATGTACAATCAGGCCGTGACTATGGGCAAAGGTCCTGAAATGAAAGAACTCCTCTTTCAGGCCATTCACGACAAAGACATTCAAGTCTTCGATAAGACCATGCGCTCACTCCTTCTGAAAGAAATCGGGCTCGATCCCACAGAATTTGAAACAGGACTCGCCAGTGGAAAGCCTTTCAAAACCTTAGCCAAAGGCCGGACCTGGGGAGAACGGATCAAGGTCACGCATACGCCAACCGTACTTTTGGATGGAAACATTCGTGTGGCAAACTTAACTGCCGAAAACCTGAAGACGGTGATCGAAAGCATTCTTAAGCAAGATAGCAAATCTTAATGTATAGCATGAGCTTATCAATCAGACTCGAATCAATAGCAAAGGAAAGACACCATGGGACGAAAAAATTCTGATGACGAAATTTTTCCGGAAATGGCCGCCATGCTCGAAGGGATGCAAGACCTGTTGTGCGATGAAGATGGCAAACCACTCTCTCCCGACCATCCCCAATATCAAAAACTCACGGGGCTCATGGAAAACATCGCCTCTCGAGCCCGGAAACGAGACCAGCAGGATCCTTCTACCTCAGGCCATCAAGGAACCGCATAAATCCAAATATTGGCCCACAGGCTCTATACCTTCAACGATTACCTCGCAGGACTCCCAATTGCAGGTGAACCAGTTCAAACTTCTCATGAGAGGGAAAGACATTTATGGGGACAGACCCTTCCAGCCTACAAAGATTGAAAATATTCATGGAGCTTATCCGGCAAGCGAAGCAACAGAATGCTGAGCCGACGTTTGTGAGCACTCCAACCGAGCATGGCGATAATATTAACCTGGTCGCCTCCATCGAGGGGAAACCGGCCACTGCCGGAATATTATTTTGGGATGTCAGCTTATTACAAAATAACGGATTGGCCGATACCTTGGATGAGGAAGATCTCGCTCTAGGCCTCAACATCACGGACGGCCTGGTCGAGGATGCTGAAAAAATCCTCGCATTCGTCGATACTGAGTTGGCCAAATTGGCTTCCACATAATTACCCGCGCTCTATGCGGCTTGATAGCGCCGCACTCGCAAAAAACCACAATTCTCTAAGCTTCACTAGCTTCAGTTGCTGGGAAATAAAAAGGAGAAAATACTCCGGTAAGATAGCCGTTTTCGATTCAAATACGAGAAATCTGGCTGAGATTTCAAACCACCCAATGCTGAACTGTGCACCTAGGAGGGAAGTTTTGAAATCGCATTGTTTTAGAAATGATAGGGTCGGCCCATTCAGCGTGGGCGACCCGGCGGCTTGAAACTTGATGGCATCCGCCATGACCGTGCCCCCACTTGATTGGCTAAGACCACGCGATGCTCCTGTCCCGGCGTCATCACATAAGTCCCCAATTCATTCCATTGACCAATGGTTTATTTCGGAAAATCCGCGACCCGACTTCCTATCTCTGCGCCTTATATCATCCTACAAAAAGCTTGTGGAAAATATATCCAAGAACCGTTTGGGCATGGTAGGATCACCAATCTGATGGATAGGGATATATATTTATGGGGAATCGTCGGCACATGGTTTGGGGATTGGATTTTCCAACAAGCGGTTCAACCGCAATCCTGATGCAATCTGCTCTTGAAGTTACCCATGCTGTTACTCTATAAGTAGTCACAATCAATTGACATACACTTGCGCGGAGAGGTGGCCGAGTGGCCGAAGGCAACGGTTTGCTAAACCGTCGTAGGTCAAAAGCCTACCGCGGGTTCAAATCCCGCCCTCTCCGCCATATTTTTCGTCAAATTTTCCAGATCTGCCTTCGTTCCTTAACCTTCACCCCTTCCTCCGGCCATCTCTATCCGATATCGTTGGAACCGAATGATCCACCTGCCCCGCATTTCGCTTTGCTGAATATAACCCATGCGTGAACATCGTTGGGAAACCCAATCGACGCTCTCCTTCGAGGATATTTTATTGGTGGCGAGCAAATTGAGGCAGTTAGGCCTAACCTCCATCCATGAGGACAAGGAGATGATCGGCTATATCGAAGAATGGGAGGTGGGCCATCCACAGCACATCCAAACGCTCGCGCCATGGCCCACCGAGGATGTCACCTTATTACATCTCCTCGACAACTGGCAGGGCGACTTTTTTCTCTTGGCAGGCCACTATCACTCCATATTCCAAACGCATCAATCGGTCAACACCTACTGCTCGATCGCGCATCCCTGGCGTATGACTCAGCCGCTGACAACACTCCTTCCTGAAGCCTGGCTTTGGCTCGGATTCCGACATACTCATGGATTCATTCGTGTCCGGGTTCATACCACCGACGTCATTACACCAGGCGAAATACTTGCCAAACCACGAGACAGATTTTGGCTCACGGACCGGGAAAGTGCCTTTCGGACTGCCATTCAGATCTTGGATCTTCCGATTGAGGTGACGCAAAAAGGCGCACGAGTCCTGCTGCAGACAGACCGAACCGATACACCGCTCTTTTGCTCATGGCCGGATGCGTTTGGACCCTGCCAATTTGAACTCAACTCGCCCGATCCTTTTGAATTTTTGGTTCCAGCCAGTCAACTGGCTGCGACCTATCAGGGGCAACCTGCCAATTTGCGCGTCTATCTCACAGGATTTCCCGAACCTGCCCTCTTGGATTTCACTGGAATCACACCCAATCCCCGGTTCATGTATCGATGTTCTATTCACTGCACGCTGTCCGATATGCCTGAGTTGCTTCAGCTCTTGGAGCCGCAAGGTCGGGTCTATGGCAGCCTGGCGGAATTCCAGACCGACTATCTCCTTCCTGAAGGTGAGGACGTCGCAGCCATCGTGGGTCTGGTGGGCACGAATGGTGACTTTCGTCTGGAGATTCGACTCAATCAACGACCTCTTTCTCATCAAGCCACGGAACAATGGCTGGAGGAATTGGTTGGCCATCCCCTCATCTATGCACCCTTACCCGCCTTCCCGTAAGGGCATTTGGAGCTGTTGAAAAAAGCCGCCAGCGGCGTTCTCGCCATTTTTCCGTGCTCACGTACTGGAAGTACGCTCTGCGCGCAAAAATGACTGCGGCCTTCCCTTCGGCATGACTCAGGGCAGGACTGGACGAACCCTTCGAAAATCTCAGGACATGCTTTTTTGAACCGCCCCGAGGCCTCTAATTTGCAACGTTCCTGCGGATGAATATGCCATTGGAAAATATAATTATTCAACACTCCCATATTGAACAACACTGACAGGAGCGTTGATGGACACGCCTCTTTAAGACTCCCTCATTGTCCTCAGGTTGGTTTCTGTCATTCATATGCCCATTGAAAAAAACAACATATTTGAAATATTCAACAACTGCCGTCACAGAGTTTTGAGTTCCTGAGTGATCACGAAAACTCAATCCAGGAACAGGTCCGCAACCCGGCAGACTTCCTCGACTGATATTTGCCGCATACACCCTTCTTCTCCCCGGGAACATGCGTCATGAAAACATTCTTCGCAGTCCAGGCCCTTATAAATCACGGAAACCTTTTTCCCTCTCGGACCCCACACATGAGGGTCCGATGGACCGAATAACCCGAGAACAGGACAACCGACGGCTGCCGCCATATGCATCGGGCCCCCATCGTTCCCGATAAATAAGGCGCTTCGCTTCATCACTACCGCCAGTTGACGCAAACCGGTTTGCCCCATCACATTGCGCGGTTTGGACCTGCTCAGATTGACAATCTGTTGTCCTATTAGCATCTCTGACTGGTGCCCGATCAAGGCCACAACCGCTCCCTGATCGGCCAGCCAATCGGCCAAGGCGGCAAATCGTTCAAGAGGCCAGGCTTTTTTGGCGTATCGCGCTGGAGGATGAAGAAGCACCAATGGCGCCCGCCCGATCTGGAGCGAGGCCATCAGGTGATCGCCTTGCTCGTGATCTTCAGGTCGCAGATACCATTCCGGATTGCCGACGGGATCACTGATTCCTAAGGCGGGCAAGACCTGGGCATGATAATCCACCATGTGCATGGAGCCATAAGCTGATGGCAGCACATGCGTATACAGTTTTCCACGCCACCGGTCCTCCCGATTAAACCCCAGCCTGATCCTGGCACCACTCCAATATGATAGAAATGCAGAGCGATCCCCGTCTGTTAAATCCACCACACCATCGAAACGAGCCTGACGCACCGCTTGGTAACATGCCAATTGTTTGCCCCATCCCTCACGAGGCAGCACCATGATTTTCTGCAGATGAGGATTGCCGATTAACACACTCTCCGTTCCAGGATTCACCAGAAAGGTGAGTGAGGCCTCCGGAAATCGCTTGCGCAGAATGGGGAGAAGAGGAGTGGATAACACGACATCCCCGATATACCGAAGCTTAATAAGAAGAATACGTTTCATGTGAATAGTGGTCGCATCCAGACTATCCTGGAACCATATTCAGATAGGGAAACCGTTGAGAATACCGTCCGAGAGGAACGTCATTTCAGGAATCCGCATCATGGAAAAGAAGAGCTGCTTGCCAGTAGGGCCATAAGACCGACACGGTATAAATTCCCAGTACATATTCTCCAAATTCTTCCAGCGCCATGAAGAATAGCTGTGCGTCTTCCAACCCAAGAATGGGAAGATAATAGCCATGCACTTTATCCACCACCACACAGAAACTCAGCAGCATGCCTCCCAGGGTCAATTGCCCAATCCAGGGAGCCCGACTATTCCATGCTGCCGCCAGTCGTGACCAGATTCGAAAACAGAGGACTATTCCAATAACCATGACGGGAATAATCATACCCCCAATCACCAACAGTCGTTCCCAAAGCGGAAAGGTCGGGTTCCAATAATTCGCAACCTTATCAATGTTCCATCCAGTCGCCCAGACATGCGCATCTAACTCCCGCAGCCCAAAAAGGAGGCAGAGAGCCGTGAGCCCCAACCACTCAATGCGATGATGGGAATGACTGAGGCCCGCAGTCAGGCTCCACACCATAGCGACAAACCATACGCCCGCACTCATCATCTCAACCGGCCCGTTTTCTGAGGCAATGACGTCCCCCCACGCCGGCAAATTGGTAGACCATTTTGCCAGGAGCGTCATCGTCACACAAAAAAAGAGCGCCTCCACAAAGTTCCTCCAACACAGCCGTGCCTGTCCTTGACGTGTATCATCGAGAAGTGAAGGCTTGTCCGAGAGCATTTGAAGAAATCCAGGTCTCATGTCACTCTGACTGACATCTCCAACAAAAACAGATAGAGCCAATGACAGCATTCACCAAGAATCAGCGCTGCGCCTCCAAAGAGTACCGCAGAGAGCCTCCTGCTCAGGAACCATTCGGCACCCACAATTCCCATGACGACGAAATAGAGTCCAAGAATGAGAAGCCCAAGTCCTATGAACCAAACCACCAAAGCCATCCCCCCGAGGTCATAGATATATGGAAGTCCCTGCTGATAATACGGAACGCGAGGGAGCCCTACCGTTACCCCTGCCGATAGCAATACCATCCAAACCGGCCAGGATGTTATCCAACCCATTACCATTTTCATAAAGCACCTTTGATTAGCCAAGCACGTCCCTATAGAGATTCAGCGTGTCCTGTGCCGCCCGCTCCCACGTAAATTGCTTGACCCGCTCGAATCCCTTGTTGCGTATTTGCGTTTGTAATTCCCGATCACCCACCAGCCGTTCTATTTCCATTCCCAATTGTTCCGGATCTTGGGGGTCGATATACAGAGCGGCATCCCCTGCCACTTCCGGCAACGCACTTCCCGTCCCGGTAATGATCGGGGCACCACAAGCCATGGCATCAAGTAGCGGTATGCCGAAACCCTCATACAAGGACGGGAACACAAAGGCTTCCGCCTGGGAATACAGTAGCCGTAAATCTTCGCTGGACACATATCCGGGACAACAGACCGCGTCCATGATCCCCAACTCTCTCGCCGTCTCCGTGAGGCTGGCGCCACGTGATTGAACCTCTCCGATAACGACCAGAGACAACAATTTGGCAAGCCGCGGAGATCGGGCAAAAGCGTTAAACACGACGGTATGATTTTTCCGTGGTTCAGCCCCACCCACAAACAGCACAAATGGACGGGAAGGTATGCGCAATCGTGCTTGGACATCCTGAAACTTCTGATGATCCCGTTCAGGAAACATGTCGGGAGAAGCCCCATGATGAATCACCGCGATACGGTCAGGCGCGAGATGAAACATCTCTTGGAGTTCCCTGGAAGTAAAGTGTGAGACCGCAACCACCCGAGAGACCTGTCTGGCACGAAAACCCAGTTTCCATGAGGAAAGAGCCTGCCCGAAAAGTTTTTTCGAATACTGTGGATGACGTGGCAACCAGACATCATGAATTGTGAGTATGGTATGAGGTTGGCCATAATCGGGAGCCTTGAAGTTGGTCCCATGAAAGATATCGAGCGGGGTCCGATCTTTCTCCCTTCGGCTAAATCCCCACGATGACTTGGAGCATTTCACGGAGACATGCGAAGGAAAGTGAACGGGGAAGGTTTGGGAAGAACTACTCGATGAGGCATAGGCCACCCATTCAATATCTTGAGAACAGGTAAACATGGCAGGGAACAGACATCGGACATACTGTCCAATCCCGCTATAGGAGGCACGCATGGGCCCGGCATCAAACCCGACCCGCATCAGCTGGATGAACCGTTTCGAATCATCGGACAAAGCCTTCGCGCCATAAACTGATTTCCTGGCTGGTGCGTCACCACTCGTTAATTCGTTTCCTGAGAACATCCCTGGGCTTCGAGCTGTCTCATATGCCAAAGCTTGGCATATTTCACAAAGGTATACATACTGGACAAGGCGCTGACCAAAAACCCCGCCATGCCATCCCGATAGGCTTTGCGAACGAAATAATATTTCGAGAACGTAAAGATCGGACGAAAGAGGAGATCTGTGCCACGCACATGGCGCTTGGTTCTGGCCCGGTCTTGAGCGGCCAAGGTCGTGAAGTTCGGGAATTTTTCAAAATAATTGTGAAGGGTGGGCCTCGTGAGATGCACCAATGGACAGGAGAGATAGGCGGATTCTCCCGAAAATAGAAACTTATTATGCGGCTCTGCGTCATCCAAATGGCCGATCCCACGGCGGAACAGCCGTAATTGATAATCGGGGTAACATCCTGCGTTTAACACCAGCGAACCAAAATAATAATTATGCCGTGGAACATAATACGCCACGGGTCCATCCTTTAAACCGGCAGACAGCACCGCTTCTATCTCAGCCTGAAGTTCGGCGGGAATTCGCTCGTCGGAATCTAAGATAAAGACCCAATCCATGGACGCCTGATCCATCGCATAATTTTTCTGATCCCCAAACCCTCGCCAGGGGCGTTGGAAAATCTTGTCCGTAAACGTTCTGGCAATATCCATGGTGCGATCAGTGCTGAAGGAATCCACCACGACGATTTCATCCATCCATTTTGCACTTTGCAGGCAAGGCTGAAGATTCTTCTCTTCGTTGAATGCCACCACGGCACAAGAGACCGTTTCCCGCTTGGCCGACGTGGCACTCTCTTGAACAGGACTATTCTGCTTCTTCATGATATGAATCATCCATTTTCTTTAACCACCAGGGGTAAAAAGGAAAGTCTATGCCCGGACCGAGGCTTGAATGTTCCATCATCGTCAATTGACCTATCCCTGCGCATCAGGCATCCCCCCTCACATCTCCCCATTCGGGATATTTCCTTTAACAACCGCACTTTTTCATGGCACTTCTGATACCCAAGCCGTCCCATACGGCTGGATATATCGACAAAGCTCCTCAAACACCACCATGCCATCGGCAACCTCCATGCACATCGGATGAGCAAGAACCGTGGCCGTCCCTCCTTGCTCACATATACTCCGTATACTCGACTTCACCTGATCGGCCCATTCCGTGATAGGCACGCGGTTGGTAAGACGATCCGGCTTGGTTTTCCCATGTTGATATTTTCCATGTAAGATATGTTCGTGATCAGGCAGAACATTCATCGGTACCGAACGATAGCCGGGACGGACCCATTCGGCGGATATTTTCGAATCGGATACCTCATCGGACACCACATGAATTCCACAGGATTCTAACAACTGATCGGTCTCCGCTGTCCGTATATAACTATGGTTTCGCCAGGTCTGAATTTTTTGACCCGTCACCTGCTGAATGCTCGCAATGGTCCTCTGAATATCACGAAGTTGGTGCGCCGTGGTTCCCCATGGCGTGCCATACACTTTCTTGAATATTCGAGATAACGGATCTCGAAAAGCCGCAAAGGTATGGCCACCAATTTCACAATGCGGCAGATCCGATAGGATATTCACCCGGTCCGGTTCTTCCTGACAGGCTCTCCCGGTAAAAAACAGCGTGACTTTCACGCCGTATTTCCCGGCAATATCACAATATTTCGCGGCTAACGCGACTTCTGTTTGAGAAGAAAACGGCGTATCGGTTCCCCGATACGAGCGTTGATGTACATCACCTGTCAGGCAAACCATTTTCTAGAATCCTTTGCGGCTCAACCCCGCCATTTCGCTAATGCCCTCGACACCCGTTCATGAACTTTTCACGGCAACAGAGGATTGTGATTGCATCAATCGCCGATACACCGTCTCCGTTTGAGTCAACATGTGATCCATGGAATATCGTTCTTGAATAACCTGTCGCCCGACCTTCCCCATTCGGGTCGCGGCAATGGGATCATGAAGAAGGTAGGCAATTTTTTCGGCTAAGATCTCGGGGTTTCTTGGAGGGACCAACAGTCCGCTCAGGCCATCCTGCACCACTTCGGGCACTCCTCCCACCGCAGAAGCGACCACAGGACGTTCCATGGCTAAGGCTTGAGTGAGAGATTGAGGAATACCTTCTTCAAAGGAAGGAATGACCACCACATCAAGTATCGCCAGCAGAGCCGGAACATCTTGCCGAAACCCCACGAGGTGGACAGATTGCTCCAAGCCAAGCTCTTGAATGCGATCCAACAGTGCCGGTCGTTCTCCGCCATCTCCGATGATGACGCACTCGACGGTGGAAAAACGTTTCTTGAGCCATCCGACCGCCTCGATCAAGATCATCATGCCCTTTTCTGGACGAAGAAAGGTGACCGCTCCGATCAGGGGGCCCTGACTTCCAAGGCCCAAACTCTTTCGTAATGACGCATCGGGTGATTGGGGATGAAACCGCTCCAAATCAACTCCCGTGGGGATCGAAATGACCCGGGAAGGGCTCAGCCGGTTTCTCGTCATCAATTCCTGTCTGACTGCCTCACCGGTGGTGGTAACGACATGCGGCAATTTCCCATACAGGAGCCGATGCCGCCACGTCAGTGACACGGGAGTGCTTTTATGGCGGGTCCGGACAATGATAGGGCGTCGGGACGAGATCCGTCCGGCAATTGCAGCCGTCCAACTATCAAGCGACCCGTGGGTATTCACCACATCAATCTCATAGTGTTTCAACATTCGCAAGTAGCAAGGAACCAATGTGATCCACCCTCGCTTGCCTGCAGTGGTTGTCTGGACCTGGAGCCCTCGTTGTTCGGCCAGGGCGGCCAACTGACTCCCATGCGGGGCAGCCACGAACACCGTATGGCCACGCTTCTCCATGCCTTGCGCTTCCTCCAACACCCGATATTCCTGCCCTCCCATCCCTGAAGAAGATTCCGTGTGAAGAATGCGCATGGGTCTCTGATGAGGAGAGAGAGTTGGGCTTACCTTCGGCTTAACCATTGCAGAATCAACGGGATCGCAAATGAAATCCATAAGATCAACTTTTTTGCATTTCCCACAACTTGGCGTATTTCACAAAGGTGTAATAGGCATACAATATGGATAAAATCAGTCCCGGCTTTCGGTCCAATATCCCTCCCCGAAACACGTACATTTTCAAAAACGTAAATAAAGGACGAAGCACCAACTGATGGGGACGGAAGGTCCGGCCTTCACGATTCATATCCTCCGCCCGCAAGCTGGAATACCGATCCATTTTGCGGAAGTAGTGATCGATATCCCGAAAAGGAATCTGCTCCAGACTGGCCTGAAGATATCCAAGTTTTCCCTTCAGCTCAAATCCTTCATGTACTAACTCCTCTCGATAATGCATATGTCCCTTATGAAAAAACTGAGGTTGCCGGTAATCAGGGTACCATCCACAATGTTTGATCCACCGCCCAAGGAAAAGATTTTTCCTTGGAATTTTATAGGCCTGTGCCGAAGGCCCCTCCAGAAGCAACCGTTCAATTTCTTCCTGCACCGCTGGCGTGACCCGTTCATCCGTATCCAAACTGAAAACCCAATCATGCGTGGCATGAGTGAGGGCCTGATTCCGAAGAACGCCAAACCCCTGGAAGGGATAGTGAAAAATCTTGGAGGTAAATTCACGGCAAATATCCGTCGTCCCATCCGTGCTATGAGAATCAATCACCACCAGTTCATCCACCCAATGAAGACTCTCCAAACATTTCCGTATGTTTGGTGCATCATTATAGGCGATCACCACAGCGGAAACTTTTTCTCTCGTGCGTGGGTCCGTCATAGGACTTTTCACTTCGACATCCACAAAGATTTAGGATTTCACGTGGGAATGGGCACCCGAACCCACGCGATCGTCTTTTCGATGAGAGAATTCCCCGACGATCACTTTGATCTCAAGAAGGAGACGCTCGAAAGAGATCGATTCCATACATTCCAGATAATTGGGGTTTTTACACGTTCGTGCACCACAGGGACTGCAGGACAATTCCGTACGCACGATAACATGATTCTCTAAGGGATAGGGACCTGTGGCTTTGGGATGCGTAGGGCCAAATAGCGCAAGGACAGGAATTCCCAGTCCCGCTGCCAGATGAATGGGCGCCGAATCGTTTCCAATGAGCAGGTGCATTCTTCGCAAGAGTGCGGGTAATTGGGAAAGAGACAGTCGTCCGACCAGATTGATCAGTCCCTGTGGCACAAGACGATCAAATTCCATGGCAGCAGATATATCTGAAGGCCCGCCTAAGAGCACAACACGAATATTGGACCAATGCGTCAGTTCCATAGCCAGATCCACAAACCGTTTATACGGCCAGGACTTCATGACAGACCGGGTCCAAGGTGCCAAAGCAATCAGGTATTCGTAGTCTTGGACATTCGCATCCTGAAGCATGGTTTCAATGGTGAGACGATCAACGGAGGATTGAGGTAGATGGAACACCGAAGTAGATGAGCATGCGCCCAGGAATGTGCTGATTGCGATATTCCGATCCACAGCATGGATTTCCAGCAACCGCCAAGAGGAAGGTTTCGCCTCGGGAAGGGGCACCTTGTGGGTATAGAACCATGTCGCCCCTTCCCTGGCTCGCGCAAAACCCACACGGGTTTGAGCCCCGGTCATGAGGCCAAAGATTCCTGAACGGAACAGCCCTTGAAAATCCACAACCAGATCAAACTGTCCTTTCCGGAGTTTCCAAATGATAGTCGGCCAATTTCGCCAAGAGACATTCACGGACAAGATGTCATCGATATCAGAGTTTCCCTCCAGAATCGGCGCCCAGATCTCTTTGACCATCCAGGTCAGTCGGGCATCCGGGAACCGCTGACGCAAAGCAGCCACCGCTGGAAGAGCATGAACAATATCACCCAACGAACTGAATTTGATGACCAGTATGCGCTGAGGAGTGATGTCCATCATGACTCGCGAGAATCCTCTAGCCCGTCGATAACATACGATATTCCAACAACGCGGATGAATGGATTAGCTCTAAACCCAGTTGCTTCATCGGTTTTGCCTGATTAGGTTGCCTCGGCTCATCATCTGCTGTTCAATCCAGTCCACGGCATGAACAAAACTGTCGGCAATATAGTCAAGCTGTACCTGTCCCGCGTCTCTCGCCCTCACCACATCCGCACTATAGGTGCTGGTCATGACCAGGACACCAGGTACCGAGGCTGTTTGGGCCGCCTCCAAATCACTCCGCTTGTCCCCTACCAGATAACACTGGGATACATCGAGAGCAAATCGATTGACCGCTTGATTAATTAATCCCGCTTTAGGCTTTCGACATTCACACCCGTCTTGAGGATGATGGGGGCAGAAAAAAATACCGTCAATCCAGGCTCCATAGGGTCGAATCATCTCAGCCAACCTCTCATGGATCGCCTCCAAACCTTCGATGGTCATCATCCCCCGACCAATGGCCGACTGATTGGTGACCAGAAGCACCATAGCTCCTAGTTGGTTTAATCTGGCGATAGCTTCCGGGACTCCAGGAAACAACACTAATTGTTCCGGGGTAGTGACATACCCCGTATCATGGTTCAAGGTGCCATCCCGATCCAGAAACACGGCCGTACTCCGTGCCGTGAACATATTACTCATCCAACATGCCCTCTGATCCGATCTTCGTTCAGGGAGTCTGAGGACATCCTGATTTGAGACAGCGCGACCTCCAAAACCTGCTTAACAGACACCTGGGTCATGCAACGATGATCGATCGGGCAGGCGCGCAATAAACAAGGTGCACAGCGGACCGACGCCGTCACCACCCCCCGGGATTGTCCATGAGGGCTGGTGGTCAAGGGATCGGTTGAACCAAACACTGCAGCGACCGGCACCCCCAGAGCCTGAGCCACATGCATAGGTCCCGTGTCATTGGTCACCAGGACGGAGCAGCGTGTCAGAATTCCCATTAATTCTTGAATCGTCGTCCTTCCTGACAAGACGATCGGCTCATACTGCATTCGCCTGGCAATATCCTGTCCAAGCTCTTCTTCTCCCTTGCCTCCAATCAGGACACAGCGGACCAACGGAGAATCAGGATATTCTTTTGTCAGACGCTCAACCAGCCGATCACCAACCTCCGCAAAACGTTCCGGCATCCATCGTTTGGCCGATCCATACACCGAACCGGGATTGATCCCAATGACAAGACTGCCTGATGGAAGAAAGACCTCAGGAAACTGTCCAGCACAGGCATTTTTCACCTCAGGAGAGAGAAAAAGTTGAGGGGTGCAGCCTTTCCCAGAAGAGTGGGTGATGGCCTTCACGATCTCCTGATAATACTCCGTATCATGCAGATGAGGCTGCTCCGGCTTAGGCACAGGCTCAGACAGAAGCCAACCTCGCCCATCCGTCGCGTACCCGATGCGGGATGGAATCCCAGCCACCCAGGCAATGAAAGCGGCTTCAAAGGCATTTTGGAATAACACCGCACGATCAAATTGCTTGCTCTTCACAAGTTGAATGAGCTCCCAGAGCCCGAGGAGGCCCTTGTGTTCTCCTTGATGAACATACATTATCACCTCATCCACACCCGGATGCCCTGCCAACAATTCTCCGATGATCGGTCTGGCCAATACCGTCACCTTGGCATGCGGGTCATGATTCCGTAAATCCATGAGAGCCGGAAGACACATCACGGCATCTCCGATCCAGTTGGGAACACGTACGAGAATGTTCATCGAAAAACGATAGCCCCTCCATCATGAACTGATCGGCTAGATGCAAGTTGACCAACCACCACTGAGTCCTATGGACAACTCGCATGGAGTTGCTCACGTAACCGGTCTTCGCCTTGAGTCATCCGCACTCGCACATCAAGCGCCCAAAACGCATCATCGCGTGTCAGATGCTCTTTAATTTTCAGAGCATCTTTTTCCGTTGTGATCGCGAGATCAAGCCCTGAACGTCGCATCTTCAGACGAATGGCTTCAACATCTTTTTCCGAATAGGCAAAATGATCGGGGTACCGAACCTCCTCACTCACCGTCAACCCACAGGAAACGATACTCGATCGAAAGGAGCATGGATTGCCTATTCCGCTAAAGAGCAAGGAGGATCTGTCCTTGAAGGCCTTGGCCTGTTGGGTTTCACCTGTCGCAATATGCGTGAACATTCCAGGTTCGGTTTCCAGACGCAAGGGGACAATGGATTTTCCCACGCTTTGTTCGATTCGATGCTGAAGTGCTTCCACCGATACCTTTTGTTCCGTTCGACTGAAGACAATGGTGGTAGCCCATTTTGCTGCGGAGAGCGGTTCACGCATGCGGCCGGCAGGCAGGACTCCGCTTAAACCCTCAACATCGGTCGCATCGAATAAGACCACGTCAAGGTCTCGAAACAAAGAAAGATGCTGGAAGCCATCATCAAGAAGAAAGCAATCGCATGAGGCCTGCTCCAACACCCACTGCCCCAGTTGATAGCGATCGGTTCCCACTGCCACAATCGCCCATGGACACTTCTGAGCCATCAACATGGCTTCATCCCCTACCGATCGCCAGTCACCCTTCAGCGACACGCCATCGGAGACCAGTCTGTTTACTGTTGGGCATTGCCTTCCATACCCACGGCTCAGAATTGCCACCCGCTTCCCTTTCTCATGGAGTCGGGCGGCCAACCACATCACAAGGGGAGTCTTACCGGTTCCCCCCACGGTCATATTCCCCACACTGATCACCGGTTTTGGTAATCGATGTTGAGGAAGCCAGCCATGTTGATACGCCATCCTCCGCAGGCGGCCAACTGCACCATAGGGAACAGCACACCACCGGAGGACCCATGGGCTACGACGGTGCAACCAATGCCAGAGCCCTTCAGGACTCACAGCAAACGAAGGAAACGTCGTGTTCACAAAGAACGCACGGCGTAGATCATATTTTCCCCCTCATTTCAACCTTTCACGGAACGGAAACTTATCGGAGCACATCTTGAGACGTGCACGAAGAAATCCCCTTTATCGACGAGAAGAGAGAGGCCGAATTTTTCCTGTTCAACAATTGGTCAATCCATTGAAGATTCCTGGCGATCACCCCCCGATGGGTCCGGACCATTTCCAACGCCCTTTGGCCAATGGCCTCGGCCTCTGAAGGATCCTGGATCAGACGAATCAATTGCGATGCTAAATCCTCTTTGTTCTGTATCTGTATTCCTCCCCCTACTTCAAGAAGCCGCCCGGCAATGTCCCGGCAATGATCGACATGGGGACCGAACAGGACGGGGCGACCCCATTGGGCAGGCTCCAACAAATTATGTCCTCCAACGGGAACCAGTGTCCCCCCCACAAACGTGACACAGGCCTCCCGATAGACAAAGGCCAATTCCCCCCTGGTGTCTAACACAATGACGCGAGGACCATGAGTAATAGCCTGCTCTCCGGGACCCTGTCCCAACCGACTGCGACGGTCACAGGAAAGTCCATACTGCCGAATAACCTGTTCAAGTTTAGCCACACGTTCGATGTGTCGTGGAGCCATCACCAGCACCGCCTGGGGGTGTTGCACAACCACCTTCCGATACGCCTCCAATAAACACTCTTCTTCCTGAGGGTGCGTACTCCCGGCCACAATCAGCATCTCAGCAGCATGACACGTGAAGAGTGACCTGAAAGAGAGAGGGGCATCGGCAGACTGGCCTTGCTCAAGCCCTTGATCGAACTTCATATTCCCGGTGACATGAATGGCATTCGGGTTGACCCCCAAGTAGCCGATCCGCTCAGCATCGTGTTCCGATTGCATCAAGGCAAGATCCAGACAGGTCAACACCTCGTTCATCATGCTTTTAATCCAGCGATACCTGGCAAAAGATCGTGAAGAGATTCTCCCGTTGACGAGACAAATTGGCACCTGATGCCGTTGAAGACGGATCAACAGATTCGGCCAGAATTCTGATTCGACCAAAATAAAGAGCCGAGGCTGGAGGATGCGGATATACCGGTCAATCGCCCACAAATAATCGACGGGAGCATAACAATGAACAGCCACACCTTCCAAACGCTTGATCACGACTTCCCGGCCGGTCTCTGTCACAGTCGACACGACCAACGGCCATTGAGGATACTGCTGTTTCATCGCCTGGAGCAGAGGAACAATGGTCGCCACTTCTCCCAAGGAGACCGCATGGATCCAAATGACGGGTTTCTGAAGATTCCGCAATTCGAGAGGAACCGCACCAAGCCGGCACCATAGACCGCGTTGACTGCGTTTTTTTGTCAGCAGGAGTCCGATAATAATGGGAAAGGCCAGCACCAGCAGCACATTATACATCACATAATACATGAGTTGGTCACCCGTCGAATGTCTGTGTTTTCTCGATCATGTCGGGGGAGGACATCCTGCGGAGAAACGATTTGACCGGGTCGGAATCCTGAACTGCCAATTCGGCCTGAGCGGTGAGTCTATTTAACGACCCTTCCAGTTCCAACCCTGGACCGGAGAGCTGCTCGTTGGAAAGATCCTCGCTGACCCAGATGGGTGGTCCCCAAACAAACAACCCTACCCCACCGGGATAGGGAATCTGGAAGCGATCCCAACTCGTAAAGACTTTTTTTTTGAGCAGGCAAAGGTCAAAGGGATAATTGGCAACCCCGTCGCTTTGGCCAGATAAATCACTCCTGGTTGTACGGTGCAGGCTGGTCCCTTCGGGCCATCGGGTGTCACCACCAGATCCCCGCCATTTCGCCCGGCCTTCAATAATTGCCTGGTGGCCCGAAGTCCCCCTCGGGTGCTCGATCCGCGAATGGACAGAAATCCAAAATAACCCATGATGCGGGCAATAATTTCTCCATCCCGATGTTGGCTTATCAAGATTGAGGCCTGCTGCCCTCGGTAGGCTAACGGCATCATCAACTGTCGGCCATGCCAAAAGGCAATTATGATATGTCGGCCCTGGCGATACAACTCGTCAACAGCTTCCCCTCCCACGGTAGATATGCGCATCGTCAGTCCCAAGAGGCGAATGATTCGCGCTGCCAAAGGAGGCGCGACCGACAGTTTCATCCAATTCAGCATAGGAACGGCGTCATTCGATTTAGGAGATCGTTGGCAACGGTTCGGGTTGGGTGAATAAAAATTGCGTTTGATACAGTCGAGTATAGAGGCCTCCTTGCTGAAGCAAGGCCGAATGGGTACCAATCTCTTCAATTCTTCCACGATTCATGACCACAATACGATCAGCATGTTGAACTGTGGACAATCGATGGGCAATGATCAAGGTCGTTCTGGCTTTCACCAGATTGACCAGCGCTTTCTGGACCAGCTTTTCCGATTCCGAATCCAGAGCGGATGTCGCCTCGTCAAGTATCAGAATCGGGGGATCCCGCAAAATCGCCCTGGCAATAGCGAGTCGTTGGCGTTGTCCACCCGATAATCGCAGTCCATTCTCCCCAACCAGCGTGTCCAGTCCCTGGGGGAGTCGCTCAATAAACTCCCAGGCAAAAGCGGCGCGAGCCGCATCAATAACCGACTCCTCACTCGCATCCAGACAGCCATAGGCGATATTATTTCTGATCGTATCATCGAATAACACAGTTTCTTGAGACACGATGCCAATCTGCCGTCTCAGAGAGGATCGATCCACCAGGCGAATATCCTGACCATCGATTTTCACGGTTCCTTCCGTCGGACGATAAAACCGTGGCACCAAACTCACGAGAGTGGTTTTTCCACTTCCACTGGCCCCGACGAACGCCACCACCTCCCCCACCTTGATGGTGAAATTGATCTCGTGCAAGGCGGGCTCTTCAGAACCCTCATAGCTAAAATTGACAGCGGAAAACTCCAAATCTTTCGCTATGGGTGGAAGAGATTTTTTCCCTTCGTCTTTCGCTATCTCGCTTTCTAAGTCGAGAACATGAAACACTCGCTGAGCTCCCGCAAGCGCACGTTGAACCGACTCATTGGCTCCGGACATTTTTCTGAGGGGGGCATACGCCATGAACATGGCAGCCAGGAATGAAAAGAACTCCCCCGGCTTCATCTCTCCGGCAATCACCAATCCTCCCCCATACCATATAATAAAGGCCACACCGCAGACCCCGATGACTTCAAGAAGAGGAGAGGCCATCGCTGAAGTTTGGGACGACTTCACTTTTGCTGTTCGAAATGCTTGATTTGTCAAAGAAAATCGTTGAGCTTCCTTCTCTTCCTGACCATAAGCCTTCACAATCTTGATGCCGGAAAAGGCTTCTTTTAATACCGAAGCCATTTTTCCAATCGACTCTTGGCCACGTTTTGAAAGTTTACGAATCCGCCGGCCAACCCGGACCAACACCAATGAGGAGAAGGGTAAGACAACCAACACAATAGTCGCGAGTTTCCAATTTTGATAGAACACCACTGACAGCATCGCCACAAACGTCAGCCCCTGTTGAAAGATATCCTTCAACACACTGGGAATGGCATTCGCCATTTCGTTGACATCGCTAATCACCCTGGCCATCAACCGTCCTGACGCATTCGCATCGTGAAAACGAATAGGCAGCCGCACAATATGAATAAACAATTGTTGGCGAATATCGGACACAAGCCAGTGCCCCACATAGCTCATGAGATACCCTTGTCCATACGCAAATGACGCTTTCAAAATCGCGACCCCCAGGACAGCCAACGGAAGGATGACCAACATCTCTTGATTGCGCTCAATGAAGATTCCATCCAGAACCGGTTGGACAAGCCAGGCATAGACCGCTGATAATCCTGCCACTCCGGCAGAACAGACAAACGCACCAATCAAGCGCAGGCGGTACTCCTTCAGATAAGACAAGATTCGCCATAAGGTCTTCATACGATCGCCTCAGCAAGGATAAATGCGGCAGCCCGTTTTGACGCACCCGCCTCCCCCAGGGAATTCCGAATAGCCTGGAAAGCCTGTGTCATGTCGTTTTGACGGCGTGCGTCTTGTAAAATTTTTAAGGCTTCATGTGCAATACGGTCGGGAGTCATACGATCCTGAATCAGCTCTGGAACAATTTCTTGACCGGCTAAAATATTCACTAAACTAATATAGGGAATTTTAACCAGACATTTGCCAATATGATAGGTCAAGGGTGATGCCCGGTAGACCACGACCATCGGCGTTCCAATCAATGCCGATTGCAACGTCGCCGTCCCGGATGTCACCAACAGAAGATTTGAGGCCGCCATCACCTCATTGGACCGGCCTTTGACCACCTTCACCTGTTGTCCGACATGTCCAAGAATTTCATTCACCACAGAATCGGACAGTGAATGCGCTTGGGCAAGAAGGATCTGAATGCGAGGGTATTGACTCCGAATCTGTTCAACCGAACGCAGAAAGACCGGCAACACCTCCCGGACTTCCCGGACACGACTCCCAGGCAGCAGACCGATTACCAGATCTTCTCTCTCTAACCCTAGTTGTTGACGTTCATGAACAATATCGTATGCAGGCTTTAGTTCGTCCAATAATGGATGCCCGACATACGTGCAGGGGATGCCGGCTTTTTGGAAATAGGCTTCTTCGAATGGAAGAATCGCTAATACATGGCTGATTACTTTTCGAATAACTTTTAATCGACGGCTTCCCCATGCCCACACCTGAGGTGCAATATAATAGATGATTTTGTGTGACCTCTTTGCAATAGCCTTGGCCAAACGAAGATTCAACCCTGGACTATCAATAAGGATAATGACATCAAACCGTTCATGTTTAAGATAACAAGCAAGCGTTCGTAACGTCTTCCATCCCTGTAGGAGCTGCCGGATACCCGGGACGCCCATGGCATCGACCCGTTTGACACCGGGAAGAAGCGAGACTCCGGCTTCCAACATCCGACTTCCACCCACACCGATTAACTCAACAGCGGGATTCAGTTCCCGAAGTGCCAGGGCTAAGTGCGCTCCGTGAATATCGCCGGACGTTTCACCGGTCACTAAGAAAATTTTTGGCATCGAGACTCTAACAGATCACTCAGGGCGGAAAATTCCCACGGACACCGATTATCGTGGCGAGTGCCCGGCATGTTGTTGAATGAGCGAGACAACTTGAGTCGCGACTCTCAGGGCTTCCACCCCTTCTTCCCCTGAGACACCTCGGGCGGACGGATTTCCCAGAATCGATTGAATAAAGCAGTCCAATTCACGAGTCAGGGCATCGCCTTCATCCCCCTTGATATGTTGCGTTTCAACTTCAAACGTTCCACCCTCCAAACTTCTCCTGGTGTTCATGACAGCCTCTTTTCCTCCAAAATCAACGGATAGATAGCGATCACGTTGATACACTCTGATCTTTCGAAGTCGTCCTGTCGAGATACGGCTTGCAGTCAAATTGGCCAAGCACCCGCTTTCAAACAGAATTCGCACATTGGCAATATCCGGCAGATCCGTAAAAACCGGCATTCCTCTCGCTTCGACCTGCATAATGGGCCCCAACCCCAACGATAACAAGAGGTCTAAATCATGAATCATGAGATCCCGTACTACATCGACATCTGTCCCTCTAGGCTGAAAAGGACTTAGACGGTGACATTCAATAAAGCCGGGCTGACTCACCAGAGGACGCATCACTTCTACAATCGGATTAAACCGTTCAATATGCCCAACCTGCAATATCCTCCCACGGACTTTGGCCAGCTCGACCAACTGCTCACCTTCCCACACATGGCTGGCAATCGGCTTTTCAACGAGCACATGGCACCCGCGTTGCAGACAGGTCGTGACCACAACACCATGCACCGAGGTCGGGACCGCCACACTCACCGCATCGACCAAAGACAGGAGCTCGTCCACATCCTGGAAATATCGTACGCCACATTCATCCGCAACCATATGCCCGCGTAAAGTATCGGTATCAGAGACCCCTACTAATGTCACAGAAGGCAGAATTCCATAAATGCGAGCATGGTGTCGGCCCAAATGACCAACACCAATTACCCCAACTCGTATTGATTGTGTCATGTAGGGATAGATGGTCGCTGAATAGGAGAACAATGACAGCGGTTCGTGTTACACCACCCGAAACACCACGAGTGGGAAAACATCCCCTTACGGTGGAGCATCAGAAGACCCGGCAGGAGAGTGTAAAGGGTCCATAGGGGCGATTCCAACGATCGCGATACCTGCTGATTTGGCGTTCACAAACATTTCATCTCGATCAAGGACGACGGTGCGCCCGGCTTCAATAGCAAGAACCGAAGCTTTTACGGCGACCATTGACTGAATGGTTTGAGGGCCGACGGCCGGCAAATCAAACCGAAGGTCCTGGTGCGGTTTGGTTCGTTTGACCACCACGGTACCCTTTCCACCAAGGGTTCCACCACGAGTAATCGTTCCATCCGTTCCCTCAACGGCTTCAACAGCGACAATCACCCGATTTTTCACCACCACACATTGCCCAATATCTAACTTTCCCAAGGTTTCCAGCGTATCCCACCCAAACTGAATATCGTCCCACTCTTTACTTGTTGGTTTCCTGTAGGAGAGATTGCCCTCTCCCGCCAGAATCCCTTCAAGGCCAAAGGTAGAATCTCGAATCTGAATCCCTTCCCGCTCTAATTCTCCAGCAACCGCTCTGAGAATCGCATCGTCCTTCCAGTGCTTTAATCGGCTAAAAATCGCCAAGGTTCGGAGGTCGGGTCGAAGTGCGGTAAAGACATGCGTTTTATGAATGCCACCCAACATGACGGCCTGACGGATGCCATCCCCCTTTAATGCCGCCAATGCCTTGCTAAATTGCCCGATCTTGAGCCAATGAATGCGATCGACATGAGATTCAAGTTCCGGCAGGGTCTCACCCACATGTGCGATCGCGGAAACCGAAAACCCTAATCGTCGAACATTGTCGGCAAAAATAATCGGAAAGCGTCCGTTTCCCGCAATCAGACCAATCCGCTCATCCTGTTCAGGAGAAATCATACCCTACGACCCCGGACGGCCGCGAACTTATTCCTCATCATCATCCAACTCCCGAGAAGACACCTGGCATATCCCACGACTGGTACTTTCTAAAAACGTGAGAAACGTCATGACGTCTGTACTTTCACCGTACTCGTTACGAGCAAGCTTTATGGCTTCTTGAAGACGATGTCCCTGACGGAATAAGAGTTCAAATGCGGCTTTTAAGGTATTCATACGTGCTCCGGAAAACCCATGGCGTCTCAAGGCGATCGTATTCAGCCCGAACATTTGGGCACGATAGCCTCCGGCTGCACGAACAAAGGGCGGGACATCCCGTCCTAAGGCCGAACACCCTCCCACCATGGCATATTCACCGATCCGTACATATTGGTGCACCCCGACTAGGCCTCCAATGACGACAGAATTTCCCACTGAAACGTGGCCGGCCAAATTGGCCGCATTGGCCATCACAATATGATTGCCCAGCTCACAATCATGAGCCACATGGGTATAGGCCATGAAAAAGTTATGGTGCCCGATTCTGGTCACTCCGCTTCCAAAGGCCGTACCCCGATTAATCGTCACATTCTCACGAACAATATTATGATCCCCGATACAGACCCTGGTGGGCTCATCTTTATATTGCAAATGCTGGGGAGGGGTTCCAATGGACACAAATGGATAAAACCGGCAACACCGACCAATTTCCGTATGCCCCTCCACGCACACATGGGCCACTAATTCTGTTTGATCTCCTATCGTGACATGTTCGCCCACCACGCAATAGGGCCCGATGACGACATCTTCTCCTACTGTGGCTTTGGGATGGACAATTGCTGTGGGATGAATATTCATCAAATTCTCACTTTTTGGTTGAAAATGATTTCAAAGCCAGCCTCGCGCAACGACCCTATTGGTCTCGACTAGGCCTCACTTTCTTCAACTTTGACCATAGCGGTCATTTCAGCCTCACAGACTAAGGAGGACTCGACGAGAATTTTCCCGGCCATCTTCCAAAATGGATCTTTTCTTCGAACGACCTCAACCTCAACCCGTAATTGATCGCCAGGAATAACCGGTCGACGGAACTTGGCTTTTTCAATTCCTGTGAGAAAAACGGTAGGGCGCCCGATCTCCTTGGCCGTTTTTCTGGCCAACACCCCGCCAACTTGTGCCATCACTTCTAAGAGTAATACGCCGGGCATAATAGGACGCCCGGGGAAGTGTCCTTGAAAAAACTGTTCGTTGGCCGTGATGTTTTTAATACCCACAATCCTGGTCCCATCCTGAATTTCCAGGATCCGATCCACTAATAAGAAGGGATATCTATGCGGAAGTAAGTCCTGAATGTGGAGAATATCCAACTCGCCCTCAACCATAATTGACCCCTTTCTCTTTTTGCTCCTCGGCCACCATTGTTCCTCCTGACCGTGAATCATCCCACGGACTATGGCACACTGATCGCACCGCTCTCCCGATCCAGCGCCTGAATAACATCAGTAGAAATATCCAGTCCAGCTTCATAAAACAATGTGCCTGAATTGACTCCGTACTCCAAGACCAGGCCCAAGCCGCGTTGACCGGCAACTTCCGTTACAACCCGTTGTACCTGGAGACGAAATTCATTTTGCAATTCCTGCTGTTTTTCTTGAACTTCTCTATTTAAATCGGCGACTTTTTGTTGATATCCAGCCATTTTTGCCCTGAACTGTTCTTCCTTCCGATCCCTGGCCTCCTGACTTAATACCGTACTTTGCGCCATTAATTCACTTTCCAGCTTCCGTAATTCTCTTTGCTCTAATTCCACAAGCGTCTGTCGATCCTTCATGAAGGCATTCAGGGCATCCGACAGTCGCTTGCCTTTGACCGTCTCAGCCAATATCCGCTGAGGATCAACGACGCCGACCGGAAGATCCGATGGTTTATTAGAGCCCATACCCGCGCATCCCCAGGCAAGACTGAGGACTAAACTCCCAAAAGCCATCCACTTGCCCATACCTCCAACATCTGTACTACTTCTCATATAGTTCTCTCTATCCCTCCTAACCATTCATGCTTCTTTTCCAGACTTCATCTAAAAAACCGATCCAACAGAAAATTCAAATACCCACTTTCTGTCATCCTTTGGACCATCTATAGGACGGCCATACGCCGCCCGAAGAGGCCCAAATGGTGAAATCCATCGCACTTCCATGCCTGCAGCCATTCGAAGATCAAGATCCAATTTATCTCCCTGGGAAAATCCTCTTCCATAGTCAAAAAAGAGAACCCCGTTCAACTTGGCATCAGGCAGCACCGGAAAAATTAAATCATTATTAAAAATGATTTGTTTATTGCCTCCTTCAGGATCGTTTCCATCGGTTACCGGTCCGGCACGGCCATATTTAAACCCCCGCACAGTGTTAATACCTCCCACGTAAAAAAACTCAGGAATAGGAAAGTCTGACCCATTAAATCCATCGCCATACCCGATACGACCTCGAATCGAATGACGCAAATCCCAAAAGGGGAGAGGCGTAAATTTCATCGCATCAAACGCCATACTATAAAAATTATTTGATCCTCCAAGGACATCGGTTCCAAAACTCGCGCGGACACCGATTCGAGTACCCCGCCGGGGATCTAGGTAATAATCACGCGAATCCCGGAATAAACTGGCACGAAATCCAGTTGTGGATTGACTACCTTCCTGATCTTTAATCAGATCGTTTGCATCAGAGTCCACATCATCAATTTTGATCTTTTCAGCCACAAGGGTAAAGGTCCCTGTCAAGTATTCGGAAAACCCCCGACCAAACGTCAAATTCGCACCCTGCTTTTTTTCGAGGTACGTCAGGTAATTTGTGCGAGAGCTGAATAGATCGGCTTGGCCGGAGGTTAACGTATCAAAAATGGCCGGATTTCGAAAGGTAATCGTCCCAATAGTTCGTCGCCCTCCAACCTGCCCTCGAATCCTGGCTAAATACCCCCGCCCGAATAAATTCCCCTCGGTGATATCTGCAATTAACGTAAATTGGTCTAACGTACTGAACCCCCCACCAATGCTGAAGGAGCCGGTAGGTTTCTCCTTGACTTTGACATCTAAGTCCACCTCTCCCGGAGCAGTTTGTTTCGGAAGGATTTCCACTGTTTCGAAAAAATTCAAATTATTGAGGCGTTCGAAACTTCGCTTTATTCCAGGGGAATCGATCATATCCCGTTCATCCACCCGCAATTCACGCCGGATTACATTGTCACGAGTCTTATTATTCCCGGTAATGCGGATATCACGAATCCGGACCATTTCGCCTTCCTCAATAGAGAAACCAATACGAGTACTCCGAGTGGGCGGATCCGGCTCTACCGAAGGATTGGCTTCGGCAAATGCGTAACCACGACTGCCATATAAATCCGTCAGACGGGTAATCTCATCACGGACTTTGGCCCGCTGAAAGACTTCACCAGGCTCAATGATCAGACCTTCCCGCAATTCTGCGTCCGAGAAAAGTGTATTTCCGGTATACTGGATTTGACTCACGACATAGGGCTCTCCTTCGACAATCGGAAATACCAGAGTAAACCATTCCTTCGTCTCATCCAAATCCATTCGAGGCATCCCGACTTGAACATCTAAATAGCCTTTATTGAGATACACTTCTTTTATCCGTTCGACATCATTGGGAAGCTCATCGCGATGGAGAATGCCGGCATCCGAAAAAATTGACCAGGGCCATGAATATTCCCGATTGGCCATAAACGACGTCAATTCCTTCTTCTGAAGGACATTTCGGCCTTCAAACACGATCGTGCGGATATGGGCTTGGGTCCCTTCTTCGATGTAATAGGTCAATCGGACTTGATTGTTCTCGACGATATCAGTGATAGGTATAATTTGAGCATGGTAAAACCCCTTGTCGTGATACAACTGCCGGAAATTTTCTACAGAAATTTTTACCTGTTCTTTATCTAAAAACACTTGATTTTTTATGACATTTTTTTCGTTAAGCTTATCGTCTGACAACTCTTCATTTCCATCAAACACCACTTCGATGGTAAACGGTTTCTCCTTTACACCAAAAACCACGAGGACTCCTTCGGCCCTGACTTCGGTTGAGACTTCGACTTCTTCGAAAAAACCCATCCCATAAATGAGCTGAATTTGTTCCCGAATAGACTCTTGGGTAAATGGATCCCCTGGTTTGATGGATAATTTCCCTAAAATGGCTTGCTCCTCAATGTGCTGGTTTCCTTCAACCTTAATGGCCTCAATTTGGGATTGGGAAGATTGAGCCAACACTGGCCCCTCAAACGAAAGTATTGCCAAAACGAAAAGGCCGACAAGGAGAAAAAAGACGACAGAAGGTAAGGAAAAAATTCGAAAACGCCTTCTCTTTTGCCCAAGACCAAGTGACCGAGACACCACTAGATCCATGAAGCATCTCTGAAGCGATGGTAAAAACAAGAAGGGTGTATCACAGAAAAATTGTATGGTCAGCGGGACAGCAGAATTGCCCCTTCAATTTGTTCCCCAACAGTTAAACCTTTGAGATGTTGATGAAATGGGGAGGAAGCCTGGAAAATGGGAAGAAAATCATCATGTTGGGATCAAGGTGCCAGATTATATTCGTGGCAGGATTCCTTGTAAAGGCAACAATCTATGCACCCCCTACTCTCAGAGACATTCCGATCGGTGAACGGGCATAAACCTTGACAACATTTTTCACCTTCTCCTAGTATCAAAATCATTGAAAATCATCTAGCTATTCTTAAACAACAAGGTATTGGATTTCACTCAGGGACCCATTCCTAATCCCGGACTATCTTCGGCACGAGCTGTGGAAGCCGGGACCATTATTCCGTTCACCTTGCGTCCGAAGTGATCCCTGCTATGTTTGCCAGGGGCTCCTTGGGCATGAAGAATTTCAGCAAAACAGGATTCACCATTCTTGCCATATCTTGGCTTAATCTATTCGTTCATCCTTAGAAATTGAAACTGATGACTGAAGACTACCCGGAGATTCCCACACCTTCCATTGACCAGATCCCAGATGAATTACCACTCCTGCCTGTACGGGATATTGTCGTCTTTCCCTATATGGTGCTTCCCCTCTTTGTTGGGCGTAACATTTCAATTAAGGCCATTGAAGCCGCTCTCCTCTCTTCCAACCGGTTAATTTTCTTAACTACCCAAAAAAATCAAGAGGTGGAAGTTCCGGAGACTCAAGACCTCTATCAAGTGGGAACAGTCGGTGTCATTATGCGCATGCTGAAACTTCCGGATGCCCGTATTAAAATACTCATTCAGGGGGTCACCAAAGCCCGCATTCAAGAATTTACCCAAACCAATCCATTTTTCTCTGCCCGCATCGAAACCTGCACAGAATTGTCCACCGCGCTTCCTTCATTAGAAAAAGAAGCCACCGTGCGTTCCACCCGAGAAGCATTAGGTAAAGTCATCGGCTTAGGAAAAATATTCATGCCGGATGTGCTCACCGTCATTGAAAACATGGAAGAACCTGGGCGCCTGGCAGACATTATCTCCTCTAATCTTGGGCTCAATGTTGAGACCACACAGGGAGTCCTTGAAATTGAAGACCCCCTTCTCCGTCTGAGGCGTGTCAATGAAATCCTGGGAAACGAGCAAGACGTTTTGTCCATGCAACAGAAAATCCAAGCTGAAGCCAAGGGTGAAATGGATAAGACGCAACGCGAATACTTCCTTCGTGAACAACTCAAGGCGATCCAAAAAGAGTTGGGAGAACTCGATGACCGATCAGAAGAAGTGGCTGAATTTCGTCGAAAAATTCAAGAAGCCACCATGCCGGACAAGGTCCTGAAAGAGGCGGAGAAGCAACTGAAACGTCTAGAAAAAATGCACCAGGATACGGCCGAGGCCGGGACGATCAGAACGTATTTGGAATGGATGGTTGAATTACCGTGGAATCATCATTCTGAGGATAACCTCAACATTCCACAGGCAAGCCAGGTGCTGCATGAGGATCACTACGACCTGGAACGGGTCAAGGAACGAATTCTGGAATATCTCGCAGTCCGCAAACTCAAAGCCAATATGAAAGGGCCCATCTTGTGTTTTGTGGGCCCTCCTGGAGTCGGAAAAACCTCCTTAGGTAAATCGATTGCTCGTGCCATGGGTCGGGAATTCGTTCGCATGAGTTTAGGTGGAACACGAGACGAAGCCGAAATTCGCGGGCATCGCCGAACGTATGTCGGAGCTTTACCAGGGAGGATTGTTCAGGGGATCAAACAGGCCGGAACCAATAACCCCGTGTTCATGTTGGATGAAGTCGATAAGATCGGGACAGATTTCCGCGGGGATCCGTCTGCGGCCCTGCTCGAGGTTCTCGATCCCGAACAGAATCATGCCTTTATGGACCACTATCTCGGGGTACCCGTTGACCTGAGTAAAGTGATGTTTATTACGACCGCAAATTTAACGGACCCCATTCTCTCCGCACTACGGGACCGAATGGAGATCATTGAAATTCCAGGGTATTCAGAGGAAGAAAAGCTTGGCATTGCGCAACGCTATTTGATCCCCCGACAGTTAGAAGAACACGGGATTACGGAGGAGCATTTACTCCTCACCGATCCGTGCTTGGCACGCATCATCTCTCAATATACCAGGGAGGCCGGTGTTCGCAATCTAGAGCGCGAACTCGCGAATGTGATGCGAAAAGTAGCCAAACACATTGCAGAAGGAAAGATAAAACAGCATCAGGTCACACCTCGAAACCTCAACCACTATCTAGGCGTGCCCAAATATGTGCCGGATCAGGAGCAGGAGAAAGATGAAGTCGGCATCTCAACCGGACTCGCATGGACAGAAACCGGTGGAGATGTCCTGTACATTGAGACTTCGGCCATCAAGGGTAAAGGCCTTTTAACCTTAACAGGGCATCTCGGCGAAGTCATGAAAGAATCTGCCCATGCCGCACTGACGTATATCCGTTCCCAGGCCAAGTCACTGGGAATCGATCCTGACATCTTCGCCAAACAAGACATTCACGTTCACGTACCTGCCGGCGCGATACCCAAAGACGGGCCTTCCGCAGGCATAACCATCGCCACGGCACTTGCGTCCTGCCTCACCAACCAACCCGTCAAACGAGACCTGGCGATGACAGGAGAAGTCACGCTTCGCGGCAGAATACTGGCCATTGGCGGGTTAAAAGAAAAAGTTCTCGCCGCAAAACGGGCCCATATCAAAACCATTGTCATGCCTAAAAGAAATCAAAAAGACCTGAATGATATTCCCAAACATTTATTGCGAGGCCTTCAGTTTATTTATGTAGAGAATATGTCGGAAGTTCTCAAAGTCGCCCTTCGCCCTAAAAATCGACACACTCTGAACTCGGCAATAACTCATGGAAATAATTCTTCCGGCCGTCGAAAAAAGGTGGCCTCGTCGGTCACCCGTCGCCCTTTACGACAAACCGTCCCCAAGACACGCTGATTTTTATCATGTCTCCTTCCCGCCGCCAGGCGCCCGTGTCAAAAATAGGGGAATTCCAACTCATCCGCGCCCTGAATCGTGGATTTTCCCCACCCGGTTCCAGGACACTCATTGGCATGGGAGACGATGCGGCACTTCTGGCACATCCTTCATCTACCCATATTGTTATATCCACGGACCTACTCGTTGAAGGCATTCATTTTTCAAAAAATACCGCTTCATTTTATGATATAGGCTACAAGGCTGCCGTAGCCAATCTCAGCGACATTGCCGCAATGGGGGCCACTCCCACCTATATACTGGTGGCTATAGCCCTTCCCTCCTATGTGCGGTTTGGGGACTGGAAAGACCTGTATCGTGGGCTTTCCGTTCCTTGCAAGTCGCATGGGGTCCAACTCGTGGGTGGAGATACTTCAGCCTCACATTCTTCTCTATTTCTGTCAATCACCATACTGGGACAGGTTGAGCCCGGTCATGCATTAACACGAGGTGGGGCTAAGGAAGGAGACATTATCTATGTCAGTGGATCATTGGGAAACTCGGCTGCAGGTTTGGCATGCCTGACACATCAAGGTTCCCGCGGAAAGATTTCGAACCTGCGGCAACCCATGAAGTTTTTAGTTAGGCGCCATCTCCAACCCACCCCTCGTATTGCATTAGGACGGTTGCTGTCTTCCCGCCGCTTGGCTTCGGCGGCGTTGGATCTATCTGATGGCCTCTCGGGAGATATCACGCATTTGTGCCAACAAAGCCGAGTAGGTGCCCTCATTCTGGAAGCCAACCTCCCCATGTCCCCTCATCTCCTCGCCTATGCTTCACAGGTGGGCGCAGAGCCCCTACCTTGGGTCCTACACGGAGGAGAAGAATACGAATTATTGTTTACTGTATCTCCAAAAAAACAACACAGCCTTGAATCAGCGATTAAACGACTACGGATTTCTGCGACCGCCATTGGCGTCATGACCTCTCGTCGTTCGGGAATTCAAATCACGAAAAAAAACGGTAGGACTCACCAACTTGTACCAAAAAGTTATGTGCATTTTTCGGAGTAAGAGATTGTCAGGGAAATGTCTATGCTAACGCTTGAATCGATCCGACAACAACTGACCCAGGTCCTCCACCTTCAGGAAACTCCTCACCGCACAGCCTTGGCATTTTCTCTTGGTGTGTTTATCGCGTTCGCGCCACATTATTTTTTCCACACGGCCAGCGTCGTGTTCTGCGCTTGGGCCTTCCGGCTGAATATACTAGCTCTCTTTCTGGGGTCATTGATCAACAATCCCTGGACACTTGTTCCAATTTTAGCCGCCAGTCTCTATACCGGAATGCTGTTGGTAGGCACATCTTCATCTACCACGATTGAGTGGGATCAAATGAACGTGGACAATATGTTTGACATGCTTTCCCCCTATCTCATACCTTTTTTTGTTGGGGCCTGTGCCCTTTCGATTGTCGGATCGTTGATGGCCTATCCCATCATGCGATGGGTCATGACCCGATACCGGGGATTCAAAAATTCCTAGAAGAATAAAAAACATGGGGCAGCAGCAGATCGAAAACAGGAACAGTTCTCCCCTCATGCTGGTTGCGATACCTCAGCACTCTCCAACATGGAAGGAATTGAACAAAGGGATAAACTCTTAGCCCATGCCCGGATCACAACCATTCTCATCTCCATTTGATGGCGTTTCCCTTCTTGCCGATCCCATTCACGGTTATATTTCCATCACCGTTCCCTATTCAGTACCACAGTTTACGGAACAAACCGAAAAAGATCTAATTGATTCTCCCTGGATTCAACGCCTTCGGTATATTCTCCAACTTCAGAGTGCACATTGGGTCTATCCGGGCGCCGAACATACCCGTTTTCAGCACTCTCTAGGAACCATGCACCTGGCAGGTCGGTTTATGGTTCGCCTCTATCCTTCGCTTTGCCAAACCGTCTCCGAAGTACCATCTTGTCATTTCCTGGAAGAATTTATTCGTATCACGGCCTTGCTCCATGATATCGGGCATGGACCGTTCTGCCATTTTTTTGATCACCATTACCTGCATCAATTTGACCTGACGCATGAAGTGCTCGGCCAACACATTATTCGTGACCATTTGGCTCCAATCATCAAAAAGATCTGCCGGAGTCCTTCAGGGCCTTTTGCTCCCGGAGAGCACTTGGATCCGGATCATATTGCCTTCCTCATTCTGAAGGATCCTCACAAATCGACAAAGGGCCTTCCACCATGGGTTATCGCCTTACAACCCCTTCTCGGCGGAATTTACACCCCGGACAATTGTGATTACGTCCTCAGGGATTCCTATATGTGCGGAGTGGCCATTGGACCCGTGGATATAGAACGACTCCTTCATTACACCTTCTTTTCCTCGCATGGTCTCACGATCCACCAATCAGGACTTCCTGCGTTACAAATGTTTTTACACGCCAGGCTTTATCTCTATGCCAATGTTTACTATCATCGCACCACACGGGCGATCGACATTCATCTTCAGGAAATTTTTCAACCCACCATGGAGATCCTGTGCAAAAAAAATCCCCTCCAATCCTTACCTCAATACCTCCATCTAACCGATTGGCATGTCATCGAAACCGTTCGTTCCTGGAAGCACGCTCGCTCCATGCACAAACGCCAACTAGGATTAGAGTGGAGTCAAATTATTGGAAGACACGTGAAATGGAAAACGGCATTCAGCACGCTGCTCCCCATCATTCAGCCGGCAGCATCATCCTTTCAACCTCAGGTATTTCTGAAACGGATGCGCCGACTGTTACCTTCAAAATATCGTTCCCAAGATATTCGAGTAGATTTTGCTCATAAAGACCCCCGCCCCATTAATTTGCTCAACATGGGGAACTTTCAAATATTTGTCTGGAACCCTGCCAAAGGCACGGTGGAAAAAGATAGCCTTCAGAAATTCCTCCAATATCTTCCCGCTCGGATGATCACCCTGCGAGTTTTCAGCCAGGATCATTCCATCGACAAGATACTTGCCAACGCCGCCGAGGAAACCCTCCGACGGCATTGGCCCACCTTAATACAACCATCCTGAGTGACCAGAACCGGAACAGTCACTCCACTTATGGATCTCAATAGTTCCAGGTTAGTGAGAACGACTGCCCAGGTGAAGGGCGTGAATGTCTTTCACCAGCGTGAGTTGTAAACGAAAGGTTTTGAAGGAAGCAGGGAGAGGGGGGAGAACCTGACCGGAGTTCCGACATTCCAGACAATTCCCCAATAGCTTTAGTTGAAGATCTTGTAAGCTTTTCAAAAAAAACGGATCCTCAGGCCAATGCTGAAATTGAATGTCACGAATTTTCCCATCTTGGGCATGGACAATACCCACCGCTGTCCGTTTATTGCCTGGCAGGTACCCACGCACTGGAAGTCCTTCAGTTATCGAAGGGGTCCAATTCGATTTGATTTGATTCCCCAATTCCTTAAGAAAAATATCCTCCTGATCATTTTGTGAGGAAATCTCGATTTCCTCTTTTTGAAGCTCTCCAATTGGCTCCAGCAAAACAAGAACTTGCTCGTCTGGCACCGGAACCACCACGCTATCAAACGTCACATGGCGCCCTTCCCGCTCAACCCAATCAACAGGAAATTTAACGAACCCGGTTATAAACGGGTTCGGCCACATGGGCACAGATACCCCCTGAGTACCTTGCATTGTAAATTTACGTTCCGTTCGCCATCCCCAATCGGAAAAAATGGCCACCACATCTCCTTGTTCATTAATTGCACGAATAAATACACGCCGCCGCTTCTGAAAATGTTCAACAAATAATAACTGAGCCCCAGAAGCTTCATCGATGGTCGTCCGGAATCCATCAGAATCCACATATCCCCCATAACCGGTTTCGGTCTTCTGCGTTTGCTCAAAAATATGGGCGAGCCGATGAGGAGAGAAAAACAGTGAAATTGGAATAGCCATAATCGGTAAATTGCTCAGAGAAGCATTCGGGAATTGCCAAACCTGGTGGAGGGGGTTCCCAATTTCAGATACCCAACCCTCATGCCAAATGGTTTCTGCTAACCAATACGCCTCCCTTCTCTTATGAGTAAGCATTTCCAATGATAGGAGAGCATCGATTTGATTAACCGCATGTGAAGGAACTGATCCCAAAAATGGCAAGGATCCCCTTTCCCGGTCAATCTCAAGATGCCGATTGGAGGAAAGCTGGGAGCTTTCCGCCATCTGATCTGACATTGATCCGGTTTCCACATTAAGAGAAGGGTCAAACATACCAAGGACGCGAGTCACAATGTCTTGCTCCAAACCAGGAATATCCGACTCTAACCCCTTGGCGTTGACGGCCCCCACAACCACCCCCGTCTCCACGTCGACAATCTGCAGATCGACTGCAAGGGCCTCCTCTTGTGCATACATTCTCCCTTGAATGAGATACCGCACTCCTTTTAACCGTCCAAGACCAACAGCATTCTCATCTGATGAAAACCCTCGCTGTTGCAACCATTGCTCACGTAAGACCGAACCAAGAACATCACGTGATACCACCTCAAGTTGCGACCATTGCGCTAAATCACTAACCAGCATTTCCTGTAGCCCACGACGTAACCAATCTAGTTGGGGGTGCCGGGTCATATTCTCAAAAGGCAGGATAGCAACACGATACGGTCGACCAAGAAGACGAGGGGGCGGAGAGGAAATAGACGATGAAGGTACCGAATGAGGAGAAAGGGGAACGTCAGGTGCCCTCTGACATCCTGCCACGATTACGAGACAGGACAACAGACAGCAAAAAATTCCCGAAGCCTTAATCAAGAACGGAATCGACAGGTTGCTTGAGCCGAAGCCGTTGCATGGTGGCTTGAGACCGAAGTGTGTGTCGAATAATCGCTTCGCGATCATCAGAAGAAATCTTGGTAAATTCCACCGCAATCTCAAATCCCGGTTCCTTGCCTTTTCGCGTAGAATCAACTCTAACAATTTTGCCAACAGCCTGAATCGGAATAAATGGCCGCAGAATGAGGCGTAGGACGAGAAAGGAATCAAGGGGATATGTGTCTTCGGAAAAAAATTTTATTCCGGAACCGCATAGACTCACTTTCGTAAATTCTGGAATAGCCCCCTTGAGATTTTTTTCTTTTCCCAATGTTCGGAGAATTGAGGTCAACATCCAGTCAATACGGGTAACCATCTGTAAGAGCAAAGGATCACGAATGGTCAGATCCTTTTCATCCACCATGGCCTTGACTAAATCCGGGGAAACAGCTAACTCATCCCATTGCCACTGGCTGAATTCAGCCCCATCAAGATCAATCGTTTCATAAGAGAAGGCAAGAGGAACCTCAACCCACAGACATACGGGCACATCCACTCGGCAATCTTGACGTCGATCCTCAGAAGCCACAATATCCATAAGACACCTTTATAAGAATAGTCATTCCATCACACCTAAACCAGGGAATAGTACAATTGAAGAATCTGGGAACCCTGAGTTCATATTAGGAGCTCTTCCCTTTGTAAAGGCTCCGAATTTCCACAAGAATATCCCTGGCTTGTTCGGCGGCCCCATGAATTTTCTCCAATTGTCGCTTCAGCTGGTCATCTTCGCACCGACGTAACGCCAACTCGGAGAACACCACAATAGGGAGTAATTTATTGGAGAGCGAATGTAATAACTTTTCATTTTGCACTGTATTATCCGGCAATACAGACAAAGGAGGGTTTGCGGTGGATGCCGATTGTTGAGTCATGATGTCGTTCCTTCAGATGGAGAGTGAACAACCGGGCATGTCATTTTCTAAAAGGGGAAATCACAGCTTTGAAGTATGCAATCACACAATTGTTATACCTGGACAGCTTCCCTTTCTTTTCGGCTGTTTGTTCAGGAAAATGTAGGATAGAAGGAAACATGAGAAATTTTGATGGAAGCATGAAGATTAGCTTGGCATTGCCCGTCAAAATAGTGACGTGGAAATTCCGTCATCTCAGGCACAGATATTGGATTTGGTTTTTTGGAGAATTCTCTATGGTGCAAAGCACGGAAAACCCTCATACATACCCTCAACTTTCAAATTGTCAGGAGATGTCGCACCTGGGTCGTGGAGTTGGCTCCCCACTGCCGTTTCAGAACCTCTAACTTGCGTCGTTGATCCTGCATATCATTCAGATGTTGCTGGATCGCGGCTTGGGCTTCTCGAACCCTCTTGACCAACCATTGATCAGATGCCACGAGAAATTTGACGGCCTCTGAGGTAAGGGATTGTTGTGGTCCTTGAGACAGACGCTGATCATAGAGAACAATAACTTGATCCCATTGACCATTTTTGGCTGCCTCAATGGCATCTTGGGTGAGCTGTTCGACAAGGCAGTTAATTTCTGGCATACAACCCCAGTGTTTAGATCCCGACCGCCTGAGGCTTTACTCCTTGAACGGCCAATTCCACCCAGGCTTCTCGAATAAGGGAAAGACAACGAATAGGGCCTTCTAAGCGACGGGGTTCATTTTTCAGGTTGGCTTGAGTCAACTCAAATTGAATGTATTCATACATCCGGCGTAAATCCTTGGCGATCCCACCACCTTCCTCCATATTAAGGGCAGCCGATAATTCCCCAATCACTCGAAGCGCACGATCGAGGAATCGGGCCTTGTCCGGATAATTCAATGCACACATTCCCTCTTGTGCAAGTTTCATGGAAGAAATGGCCCCATCATACAGCAACACAATCACTTGGACATTGGACGCAGTTTGGATTTGCGTGTTTGCATAAGACTGAGCACCAACCATCATACGAACATCCTCTCGTTACCCATTAGTCGTGGGAAATGCGCTCTGCATTTGTTTCAATTGACTTTGTAATCTGGCCAGCAACCCATCTAAATTGGCAAATTTCAAACGTTGTTGCTGCTCGAATCGCGTCAAGGCTTCCTCTTTAAAAGTAATTTGACTTGTAAAATCTTTCACTTGTTTCGTCAAGGCGTTTTGGCGGCGCGTGAGGGAACCCGTGTCGATGTCATCCAATCCATCAATGGCATCCACGACTAATTCCGCAATCCCCTTTGTGCCGGTGGTAGCATTCTTGACAAACAAATCACGCACCGCGGAAAAATTTGTACTGAGGGCAGAATCTAAAGTCGCTTCATTTAGCTTAATCGTTCCATCCGTGGTTTGCGTCTCAAACCCAATTTGGGAAGCTCCAGTGTACGTCGTTAACCCGCCAATTTGGGAAAAGACGGACTCTCGGACCCGATCAAGAACATTTCGGGCTAAACTCTCACCGACGAAAATACCACGTTCCTTGGTTTCTGTATTATAAAACGTTCGTTCATTAACAAAGATTACTATTTCATTGTATCCTTTCACAAAATCCGAGATGGCTGTCTTGACAGCACTATGATCCTGACTCACCGTAATCGTCACAGGGTTACTGGCATCCACGGCTTGGAGGTTGAGGGTGAGCCCGGTCACAACATCGGTAAGTGTATTGCTCGAACGATTGATCGTAATGGCGGTGGTCCCTGCCTCGCCGTCCGTCGCCCCAAGCACAACTTCGGAGTCTTGAGCCGCTTGAAACGTATCCACTCCTGTGGTCACCATATCTAAGTTCGTATCATCAGCCACAATCGTGATAGCCTGATCAAGCCCAGTCTCATTCGCTGATAATACGAGACGAAACTGCGGGGAGGCTTCACTCCCAGTATTCAAAACTGAAGCACTCACTCCGGCACCCAGATCATTTATCGCGGAACGTAAATCATCCAATGTACTCGCGGCATCAAGATTTACAGTGTGAATTGAACCTGTACCCACCTGAAATTGAAATGTACTGGATGCGCCACTAACAATATCCGCATCAGATTCAGAAACTGCCGTGGAAGCCTTGGAAATAATTTGATGTGCGGAGGCCAACCGGTTCACAGTCACTTGATACGTACCAGAAGCTGCCGACGAAGAAACAGATGCCGACAAAGGGGTTTGGGCACTGGCTGAGGCAACATTGACTTGATTCTTGTTAAAGTTGACCCGATTACGAAGACTGTTCCCCAGACCTTGAAAGCTTAGTAATTTAGCCCCTAACAAACCCAATTCGGTTTGTTTTTTCTGGGCCTGAAGTTTTTTCTGGGTAAGGGCATCAATGGGAAAGCGTTCAGCCTGAACGAGCGCATCGACAACAGGTCCAAAATCTACCCCATTCCCAAGCCCACCGAAACTAATAGCCATCCGACATTCCTCTCGTCATTTTCTTTAACATGACGAAACGTTCAACGGACTTTAATCGAATTACACAACCTGGATTTCTCAAGGACTGAGTCACTGGGCTCATGAACGGCAATCGGGTTGAGAAGTTGACTAAATGTTTTCCTCCACAAGCAGCCCTGACTGCCCCGAAAATAACCGCGCAAGATCTACCATCTTCTCTGAAGGTATTTGTCGGATAAGGTCACCTGATTCTTTATCCACGACTCGAAAAATCACCTGATTTATATCCCTTTCCAGAGAAATTTCTAATCGAGGTTGAATATGCTTCAATGTTTCTTGAAGGCGAGCCACGGTTGATTGCACCTGCTCTGTGGTCAATGGTTCATGGACCATTGAATCTTCAGCTGGCTCCGGTAATAAAAGGACCTGCTTCGTCTCTGATTTGCGCTGAGTATCCCCCGTGATGGATTTCTGCTCAGCCCGCACGCGGATCTCATTTCCAACTGAGACAGTGATGAAAGAGGCGCTGTCAGAAAGTGTTGAAATCATAATGGGTTAACCCCAACTTTCTTTTAGGGAGAAACCGGGACGAAGCCCCGGTTTCTCCTTAATACTGATTACTGTAACAAGGCAAGGGCTTGTTGAGGCAACGTATTGGCTTGAGCCAAAATTGACGTACCCGCCTGAACCAATATCTGATTCCGAACAAACTTCGCTGATTCAAAGGCAATATCCGCATCCCGAATCCGTGATTCTGCGGCGGTGATATTCTCACCGGCTACTTGCAAATTCCCCACAGCCGCATCGATCCTGTTTTGCAAAGACCCGATATTCGCTCGAGCAGACGCCACAGCACTAATGGCACTATCAATATTAGACAGTGCGCTTAAGGCATTGCCAGAAGTAGACACATTGACACTGCCCAGACTTAATGTCGTGGTGTTCAAATCCTTAAGGGACAGTGATAACGTATCATTCGCTGAACTACGAAAACCGATTTGGATGCTTAAGGAGTCATTAGCGGTTCCACTTAACAGTTTCACTCCGTTAAACTCGGTCACCGAGGAGATTCGATCGATTTCAGACCGAAGGGCCACAAACTCCTGATCAAGGAAGGACCGCTCATTCGATCCAAGGATTCCACTGGCTGATTGTTCGGCAAGTTCACGAAGCCGACCTAACAGATTACCGATACCTTCCGCGCCACCGTCTGCAATCTGCAATAAGCTAATGCCGTCATTTGAGTTTCTGACGGCTTGATTAATGCTCCGAATTTGCGCCCGTAAGGTTTCAGAAATTCCTAATCCCGCCGCATCATCCGCCGCCCGGGTGATTCGCAAACCCGAAGAAAGACGGGCGACCGACCCTTCCAATTGAGCACTGGACACGCCCAAGTTTCGTTGAGCGTTAAGTGATGCGATGTTGTTGTTAACGACAAGTGCCATACTTTCCTCCTTGATGGCTGCGCCTCAATGGATCCGTCCCTTGAGGAATGAAATAAATGAGTTGAGCCTCTTGGCCTCCTCGAAAGTTTTGAAGTGAACCAATTTCCACTTCTGTCGTATGTATCGACTACCAGAAGCAAAACTTGAGGGAGGGATTAATGCCGATCACTCGGTCGCTCTGGCAGAATCCCATTACAGACCCTGGCAGCAATTGAACGGGTAAATAGAAAAAGAGCAACTTCATATCTTCCAGTGGGAACCCCATAGCAAACTACGGGAAACAGAACGGTTCACACGCACCACAGAGAAGGGCCAGACCAAAACTGCTTGCCGTTACATGGGAGAAGGATTTTTTTGGACAAGACGTGGAATGACCTCATACTCCAACATGTCCGCAATTCGAACCTCATCTTCGACTTCCCGAGCATTCAATAATTCGTTCACCCAAAACGATAAATCTCTTGTAGCCTCGGGATTTTTAAGCCCCACAATTTCATGAATCTTCAGCCACTCCAGGTAGTCCGCAATTTGACCAAACCATTTGTCTAAGTGGTGAAACTTTCCATCCCCTTGTCGGAAAGCATCCACAAACTTCTGCCCTTCATCGCATAGCTGTGCTCCGAATTGTGTTCCCGTTTTTTCAGAATACCGCACTATGGTTTCAACATGTTTGCTCACGGCCGCGATAGAGCCAAACGAACTCGCCACCTGAGCCAGGGTGGGAGGCACTAACTCCCGATCCGTCATTTTCCGATCACCAACCCTTAATTCCGTTACCAAACACCCTTTGGCCTGAGCGCGGTCACTCAAATTGGCCAAAACTTCCCCTAGCTGAACACGATCACTCACTTCCCAGATTTCTTCATCCAATTGCACATGCATAGAGAGCCCTCCTTGGATCATGAGAATACATTTCTTTCAACCGCCTATAATTTTCTTCCCCACGGGTGCGAAATACATGATATGCTCGAACATGTTCCTCAGCCATGCCGCTGAGGGTCGCGGACTCCAAGCTTAACGTATCTCGATAAAAAGCCATTGCTAACGGGCCAAAAGCCAAGGACGGCCTGGCCACCAGTTGCATTGTGAGTGTGTCAACACTTAATTGATGTTGTTGCGCCTTCAACCTATTAACTGGAATGGGCCTTTGACGACACATATCTAATACCGTCTCGGCTTGAATACACAACTGATCGAGCTGTGGAGCCAAACGACGCCATACCTGCTCGCATTCTTGGAAATCCGGTGGAGAAGTTGGGGGAAAATGGACCAGGCTCGAGGTACCGGTATTAAATTCATACCAATGTTGGCGCCAATACTCCGCATACCAGGAGGCCGCTTGTTCTTCCGTTCCCGCTCTTATCGTAAATGTCCCTAACTGATCTTCATTGACGCCACCCTCATAGACCCGAATCTTGGACGAAAACGAAGGAAAGGGACGAGTACCCATAAGATGTAAACAGAGATCGACCATCTCTTGAGGAATGATCTGGTCTTTACAAGCATGGTGAGGACAGACCTTATCGAACCCACATGGGCCACACAGGATCTCGGGCTGAACCACCCAATGCCCTGGCCCAAAAGGTCCGGTTTCCCAAAAGTTCACATGACCTACTGACACGTTAAGAACCGGCGTATTCACTCCCACGGCCATGTGCATAGGCCCTGTATCATTGGTCACCATCAACTGACAATGTTCAAGCAATGCCACCAGTTGCGGCACTGTAGTTTGGCCGACCGCTTCGCAAAGAATTCCCAACCCTCCCGCCTGCCGGTAACACCGAATAGCCTCCTGAACATCCGTCTCTTCTTTCTTGGTCCCGATCAAGAGAAATCCGACTGGCTGTTTTTGACTAAGACTCGCCATCATTTGTCCGTAATATTCCGGTCGCCAGGCCTTCATCGGATCACTGGCGCCGACTTGAATGGCAATCCATTTATCCGCCGTGCCTGCTCGTCTCAAATAGGTCCGTGCCCATTCTTTCATGTCCTGTGGCACATGTAGACGAAGAGGATGGAACGATCCAGTTCCACTGCCACCAAGTGAAAAAAGATCAACAATATTGAACCGATTCAATTGCCGATACACTTGGAAATCCACGAAATATTTCATCCAAGGATTTTTCACCACGAAACTCCCATCCTGGGTCGTGGTCATTCCTCGCTCATCTGCACACCCAAAATACTTCACCAGAAACGCACTGCGACGATTAAAGGTGAGATTCACGACACGATCGTACCCAACCTGCAGTAACGGTCGTACCCAACCTGCAATATCCTGATAGAGGGTCACCACATCCCGTATTCCCACGCGGCTCTCGTCCATCAGCAGCTGAAAATCAAACATCAACACCTGTCGAATTCCAGGAATAAGGCTAGCCACATGGGCAAATTCTTTATCAACAATCAGATCAATGCCCACACCAGGCCATTCTTCCTCCAAACGTGAAAGCAAGGGAACCATCTGAATCAAATCACCCATCCGGGTAATATTGATAATGAGGATTTGTTTATTCATTAAGAATTGACCATAAAAGAATTTTTTACCATCAGGGTTTTAAAGAAAATCTCGTTTTTCCTGTCGGTATTCATCCATCATCAAAATTAGTAATTCCTCACGGTTCAACCGGGCTTCCGGCCCTTTCTTCCGAATGTCTTTCGCCACATCCACTAACTCCACACGATCGGTCGGAAGAAACTTCTGCAGCATGGGAATCAATTCGGGGGACTGTCCACTCCGAGCCACTAGCGATTCAGCCGTACGGTCCCCCTGAAGAATGGCTCCTAGCCGATCAGGACTCGCCATACCCACGGCACCTAAAAACGTCCTCATCCGATGCCCGTACGTGTGCGCCTCTAAAACGCGCTTCCGGGACAATTCAGCCATGGCCACTCGTCTGGCTGGTTCGTGCAAATAAGTTTGGACGGTTGGGAGAAGCTGATCCGGACTGTTGATGACCGCCATCATCGATTCATCAAAGAGCGCCGGAAGCAAGGTGCGAGCATCGACCACTTGGAACGCCCCGCAACTGGCTAATTCGAATGTTCTGGGGTTCACCCCATCTCCCTCTGGATCGAATCCGTCCCCCGTATAAGAATGCAAATTAATATTGACCGAGGTGGCATTGAAAATTTTTACACTAGTGGGGGTATCAATGCGTGCACCCCCTCTCTGAAGAACCTGGGCTAACGGCCCAAGGTTGTCCCATTCATTCCCCCACAATTTAAAAGTCCACCCTTGGCCGACCAGGGATGGGAGGATCTGCCGCCGGTTTCTATACCCTGCCCCCAAAAAAGACACATCGGCACCAAACTCGTATTGCGCTCCCTGGGTAAGGATCATTGGTTGATGAATGGCCGGATCAGCAGCTAAGGGGAGATACGACACCTGTTTGGCTCCGGCCTTCCTGAAAGCGTCCAAGCATGCGGCTTGTTGCATCACAAACCAAAAGTCATATCCCGACACCATCTGCTGCCAATAGGTTAGATGACGAAAATTTTCTACAAACCACATGGCCGTTAACACCTTTTTTCGACGCATCTGCTCCAAAACCGCCATCGTTAATGGCGCCTGGGACAAGGCTAAAACCAGGTCAGGGGGATCTTCTGCCACATGAGCCAGGCTAATCACCGCCAAGGTTTCACTCATCCGTTGTTGGACTGTGAGTCGCAGCCGATGATCACGGATTGTGTCCAAATTCTGATATCCCGAATAATGTGGACTATGATCCACCCAACTCACACGATGTCCAAGGCCTTCCAAGGCGTTCACCACATATCGGGCAATGGGCAAAGACCCGCCATAAATGGGACCAATCACCATGATGTGAAGCGTTCCGCTTAAGCCTTGAGCGAGATGATCACGAAGTTGCAAACGGAAATGTTCATAGAGGTCGTGATGAACCGTGGCGGCAGGTTCGTAACTCAGAATGCGAACCCGCTTGGCTTTCTGGGTCACTTGGACAGCCATATCAGTGATGGAACCCGTCATCCACATCAGCCGTTCACCCCACCCTTCCAGGGACCGGACGGAAACACAATCTGCGAATTCGGAAAGGTCCGGCACCACGACCATCATGTTCTGGTCATGAGGCAACATCTGACGCAAGGCTTCCACGTGGTAAAGCAGTCCCACGCCGAGGAGGACAATCGTTTCCCCTGCTTGACAGTCTTTCACGCGTTCTTCAGCCCAGCGCCCTGCTTCGCGAACTGGATCATACGCACTATGAAGATATCGGGAGTTAACCAGCGCGGTTGGCATTCCGGATTTAGCTGGATGGATCGACAGGGTTCCTCCTGGCACCTGGAGGATCTGAGCAGCAAGAATCGGATCCTGGCTTCGAAGAATATCGATATTCTTTTTCAACACGTCCATTTATCTGTTCCTGGTTTATTAACAATGAAACACACCCCCAGCCTTCAACCTACCGGGAGTATTTCCTACTACTTCGCGACTTCCATCCGAATATTATGATTCGCCAGCTGAGACAGCGCCTCCCACGTATCTTTTCGCTGAAGAACAGCCTCGTCAGGAAGGCCATCAGTGGTATAAAACGCCCCCCACTCATCTTTATTACTGATCCAGAGATCCCACTCGTCAATTCTTGAATTCACCCGTTCATCCCGTATTAAGTTGACCGTTTCCATCACAGGCCAATGGGCAAAGGATGACTCTTCCGTTCGTAATTCACGAGCATCCAGAACATCCCCAGATCGCCCTTGATCGTGTTGCCACACATAATGGCCAACCCCATAGGGACCGGTTTCATGGACTCTGGCCTGGGAGAAATACCAACCGATCGCCCGTGTCCCACACATCGCTCCGAGATGCAACGGTCCCGTATCCGATCCGACCACCCAATGACATCGATTAAAAAGAGCCACAAGCTGGGGCAACGAGGTACGACCACACCCATTCACCACCCGATTGAGATATTTAGCGGGAAGGCGATGTTCCAGGGCCAATGCCGCTTCCCGTTCTCCCTCCCCACCAATCAAAAGCAGGTAGCTCTGAGGCATGTACTCAGCACATGTGGAAATCAGGGCTTGCCACACAGAAAGGGGAACCCGCCGTTCGGTATCTCCCGCACCAAGAACAATTCCGATGAGGGTAGAAGATCGATCATTCACCATCCATTCCAGCTCAAGAGGCAATTCCACCAGCGGGGCCTTCAAGTAGGGAATGTCCAATGGCGGAAAAACTTGACACAATCCGCAAAATGCATCCGCTAAATGCACCCGGTTGCTCCCTCGATCTTGAGCAATCTGACGTAAATATCCCGCCCATGCGGGAAGCCTCTGATTCAGAGGCCCATTTTCTCCCGGGCCGACCACCAGACTACTCAAAACATGGGCAGCAAGTATCCCTCGAGGATGGTTATTCAAATTATAGGCCAATGAATACGTGGGGAAGGCATGTTCAGCCAAATAGCGCGTGGCTTGGGCTAACTGCTGGTCACAATCCGTCATCTTTGTCCTGGCCAATTCATGCCATTGTTCCCCATACCAAGGGTAAACCCTGTCCACACAAGGAAAAAGTTCTCCAAGCGCCACCAAGGGAGATGGGCAAAGAAGGTCAAGGGGTCGCTCAGGTTTGGCAGATTGTAGGGCTGTCAAAACAGGAAGGGATTGGACCAGATCACCTAACCGAGCGAGTTGAATTAAGAGTGCTCGGGACATAGGCTAACTTGACCAGGCAAGAAGTTCCTCTAATTATGTTGCGATGGCATGGAGGTCTCGAGGTGCGGTCTGGAGGAGAGCCCCTAAATCAAGTAATCCCTCATGGTCGGGCATTAAGAGGCGCAACATCTCAAATTGTTGCTTGGCCAAATCAAGCCGACTAGCACGAAAATGCACACCAGCCAAAGCAAACCGCATATCGCAGTTTGCGGGATTGCGTTCGACATACCGTGAAAGCCGTTCCCCTAAGTCTTTCCATCGTTGCAGAGATGTTCCGGCTTGAATCAACCCATTCATGGCTTCAACATCATCAGGATGATCTGCCACAACTTCGTCGAAAACCCTCCAGGCTTCTTCCCCGTCTCCCATCCCCATACATGCCATTCCCAAGCCGATGTTGGTTTTTCGGGAATCTGAGCCATATTGAAGAGCGCGCCGAAAAGACTTTCTCGCTTCTCCCCATTCCTGGGATTGCATGAACAGGATCCCCTGTAACCAATGTGCTGAACCATCGTTGGGGTCTGTTTGAATGAGGGCCTGGACATGTTGAGCCGCGTCGGACAGATCTTTCACGTTGAGTGCCAGTTTTGCTAGCTGTTCCCGGATCTCTCGATCTTCTCCAAGACTCAGAAGGCGTGTCAAAAATGCCCGCTCCCCATCGAATAACTGCAATGTTCGACAGAGTTTCACGGCCCACCGCAACACTTCTCCATCATCTGGCCACTCGCGAAAATCGGAAAGAAGGGCATGTAATTCACCATTGTCCTGTTTTTTAATGCCTCGAATTGGGTCATATCGCCGGGATAATAAGAGCTCTTGTACGCGTTGGACCCGATTCCACTGGGTCCGTTCTCCATCGCTCCGAAATGGTTCGAGCGACTGCCGAAGCCACCCGTCACGAAAATAATAGCGATTGGCATAGCCTTCCGGAACGGTATATACGTCTTCATCCACTACAATCTTTGAACCCCAGCGGCTCATCAGGCGATTCCCGTTATGACGTTCTGCTTCCGGATCTTTGCGACCGGGAGTTTGATGTTCCAGATGATACAATACACTCTTGGGTTGGTAGATAATTTTTTTACCGCGCTCTCGGATTTTCAAACACAAATCAACATCCTCAAACCCGTTTCGGAATTCCTCATCAAATCCCCCGATTGACTCAAAATCTTCTCTGCGAATCAGAAAACAGGCCGCCGTCACTGCTTGAAATTCACGGCGAACATTGGCTGCATGAAGACCCGCAGGGGCTCCACTGAAAATATGATAGGGAGTCAGGCAGTTTTTAGAAAAAACCACTCCGGCATGTTGAATGGTGTCATTCGGATACAACAGTTTACTGCCGACAATGGAAACATCATCGTGCGTCTCAACTTCCTCCAACAAAGCTGTCAACCATCCTGATTGTGGAATAGTGTCATTGTTCAGGAAGATTAAATACTTTCCTCGTGCGGCACGAGCCCCTTGATTACAGGCCTTTGCAAATCCTAGATTTTCAGTATTCCGAATTATCTGAATATCCCCCCCGAATGAAGCCAGAAAATTCTGAGTCTCATCCGTCGACGCATTATCCACCACAAGAACCTCATAGTGGCATCCTTGTGTCACTTCGGCCAAATGCAACAGGCATTGCTTCGTTAAATCATCACGATTACACACGGGAATAATAATAGAACACTCATATTGTGTATCAACAATTGGCATGTAGGAAGTCGGAGTTGATCGAGCCTCGTTATTCCCCAATACGGAAAAGGTTGAATGATCCCGCCTGTTAGCAGATTCACCCAGCCATACGGCTCGATATTGTGGTAGCCAGGATTCCAACATTCGATGCCTTAGGACCCACTCCCTTAAAACTTTGCCCTCTTTCTCAGAATGATCCGAATTATAAAGATGATCCCGAATTGCTCGTACCCAGGCTTGAGGATCATTAGGAACTCGGGTGACCGGTGCAGTTCGATGAGGATAAATATCAGTGGCAATGACCGGAAATCCTAATACACCATATTGCAAAAGACGAAGGTCACTTTTTGCCTCATTAAATTCATTTATGGCTAATGGAGCTAAAGCCAGATCAAGATTCAGACTGGCAAGTTTAGATGGAAATTGACCTAAAGGAACCATGGGATGGACTTCAGATCTGACCCCGGTCCGTCGAAGATCTTCCGGCACCTCTCCTAAAAATACCCACTCAACCTCATCACCTAACTCCTCGAACACCGAACCAAGGAAGCGGAGATCAGAACGGTGTACCCCAACCTGTCCAGCCCAACCAATACGTGGCCTGGAGCCACCCCCTCGGAGAGGAGCCAAATCCCTCCACTCTTCGGAGACCAAGCAATTCGGCAGAAGGGCAGCCTTGATTCCTACACTTTCCAAAGCGGTTTGTAAGGGAATGGTAGAAGTTGTTACGCAATCGGACAATTCAAGCAATTTCATCAAATGGTCAATAAGCCATTTCTTCATCACTTGATGATTTTGATTATCTTCCGGGATCTTCCAGAGCAAATCATCGATATCGTGGACCAAACGGGTACCATTCGATCGCGCAATAACCATATCAGCGATTTCCATCCTACACGTTCGCTGAACAATCCACACCGTTCCTGGACCACTTGGTAATTGGTGAGGATGGCTCCCCTCCGCTCCTTCAATTTTCACCATTCCGCCAAACCAGGATTTCATTACGCTCGCGGTGAGTGCTTGGAGTATTCGGATTTGGCTGCATATGGGATCATTAATAATTGCCACAACGCGTGGAGCCAACTGAAAGTTTTGACCTGAGGTGGAAATCCTATCATCCAAACACATTTTTGGCTCTGATAGGTTTCTGTTGAGTTCCTTCTGAGACAAGACTCGATTAATGCGGATGAACTGCTCATCTAAATCCTTTACCGTTTGCGTAAGATCCGCAATTTGTCGGGTTTTTTCCAATAGGGCCTGTTGAAGGATAATGTTCTGTCCATGAACTTCAGCACCATAACCATCCTGATTCGACTGCGTATGGGATACACGGAACTGCATCGCGGACATCATTCCGTAACTGAGATTACAACCCCCTACGACAAGCCGCTGAAATTCACATTCCAGATCGTGATAGTGCTTAATGTCGTGATCGGTAAACGAAAAGCCGGCCCCTTGTCCAATATCCTTGATAAGAGAAAGAATCGAAGGAAGTGTCTTTTCTCCCGTTGGCGCTATCATGCCTAAAGCATAAAATGAAGAGAACAAAGCACGAAAGACGACATAACCAACCTCCAGGTCTTCGCCAAGCACCCACTCTTGATCAAAAAATGTCACCTCACCATTTCCTTCCATGATCATATTACGTGGAATAAGATCAAGGAATTGGCCTGATACCTTCTTCTTAGTCATATCGTTTGACTTCTGGATACCCACAACGTCGAAAAACCCCTTCAGCCAGACCTTTAACCATTCTTCTATTTGCGTAACCCGCCACCCAGGGCTGGTCATGATTTGTACAAGCCGATCTTGCCAAAGTTCGCCTTTCACAAATGTTTGATCAACAAGCCGTTGGGTAACCAATGAATTCTTATTTGGGGTGTCAGTAGGGTACAGCCGCACTTGAGAGGTATAATCGGCACGCTGACTCTCCTGTGTAAAAACGACCTTTTTGGCAAATTCTGGCCTTCTCCCAGTTGCATAATGTACCGCGAGAGGAACAATTGATTTTTCCTTACAAGCGAGGTCTGTGGCCAGTAATACAAAGGAATTCGCCAAATCAGGCAAAAGACCATTACGAACAATTGGGCGCAAAGCTCGTTCCTGATTAAAATGAATACGAGCTGGAAATTGCGGGTCGTCGGTGCACGCACTACGCAGGACCGGGGTCAGATCAATACCGTCCTGCGGCATGGCCCCGCGTTCCGACACCATCAAGCTTGGTAGCTTGTAATCCGGAAAGGGATACCACCATTCCTGTTCAGGTAGGCCAGCCTGACCGACTCTTCGGCTAAGCTCTCTCCGGCCAAAGGTCACAATGCTCCCTTTGGTGTAATGTTCTTCGATGCCAAACATGGGCTTGCCCATATGGTCTTCGGGAAATCCGGCAAAATATTTCAACCCTAGCTGGTTTTCAATAGCGATAATCAATGTACCTCCAGGCTTTAACAAACCCTTCATAAAAACCAACATAGCATCAACTGGGTCTGCCCCATCACCTGGGAAAAATTTCCTGGCATATTCTAAAACTCCAATAACGGTCACGACATCAAACTGTGGTCCAGGATTAAAATGATGAACAACTTCCCCAATAACTGTGACATTGCTCAGGCCACGGCAACGCAATGACGCAATCGATGCGCGACGGAGGCTCCCTTCCAGTGCCACCACCTCCGCTCCTATTTCACCGAGATAACGCGTGAGCGCACCGCACCCCGCACCGATTTCAAGTACACTTTTCCCTTGTAATTGTTCCTCAAAGGGCCGAAGCAGATTGACGCGTTTCCGTGATAAATGATACAGCGAATGCCAATCCGTACAGGATTTTGCCAATTCGCCCGACATCACACTGACATCGCTCGCACCGGAAATAATCGTTTTCAATCGGTTTTCAATTTGCTCGCCATCACTATAATTGATGCCTTTATATCCAGGGCGATGCCACACTCCCTCATCTTTATTGAAAAAATAACCGGCGCTTGTGAAATAGGATTTCATAGGCGAACTTGTACTCCTAATATTCTAAGAATGAGCCATTGATGTGCCAAATTTTGGATGAATTCTAAGGTAGAAAACCATCCAAGCGAATTCGCATATGAGGGTTTTCAACACTTCCCAAAAGATCATTTCAAATTAATATGAATTCAAGTTTTATGCCATACAGTTCAAGATCAAAAGGCAAGGTATCAGGTCACAATGAAGCCGATTCCCACATCACTCGAAAAAATTCTACCGACTAGGAATTCCTTGCTAATAAACCGGGAAATTTCTGCCTGGAAAGGAAAGGATTGTTGAAGGCAAGACTTGAGAAGGCACTGAAGGATTATGGAGCTTCCGCTTTTATTACCACTTCGCAGCAGGGCTCCCAATGTTGGAACTTCAACCCTACCTTTTGAAAAGAGGGAAACAGCCCTATTGACCGAGGCTACGTGTTTTATTCCTTCGCCCAAACGGGAAAGTTTGTCATTCCAGTCAATTCTCACAAGGACCTGTAGGGACCATGGGATTGTTTACCAGGAATGCCCCTGAACTGGAGCCTCTTCCCGTTAGGTTGATTCGGTAGGTTTAGCCTGAGGTCTTTTCTGTCTGGGTAGGCTGGCCAAAAGCTTCGGATCCGAGGATACGGCATTCAAATTTTCCTGCCGGACGGCTTCATATAATTCCTCACGAAGAACACGGACATGCGACGGACATTCAATTCCGAGTCGCACCTGTCCTCCTTTAATTTGGACAAGGACAATGCGAATGTCATCTCCTAATCGAATAGCTTCATCAATTTTTCTGGTGAGTATGAGCATGGTGCCTTCCTTGGCTTTGGGGTAAAAGTCACATGTAAAACAATGGCATGTACATCATCAACGAATTACATCTGGACGATCTTGCTTCTTCGGAGGCGTGACTGCATAGTTTAGACCGATGCAGCCTCTGTCACCCCTTCAGGGTGGGGTTGACCTTCCGCCACATCATGGAATAATGGATGGCGCAAGGAGATTGATTCATGGAGAATCAATTGTTTCCCTTGTCTGGTTCGCCCATTTACGACCAGAGGGGCACGAAGATTTGCTGTCGCCTGATCTGGATGATCTGAAGGGATCGAGATAACGGCCATAATTGAAATTGGATCGGCAGGAGTCATATCCAATTCAGCCAATCCTTCTCCGGATAGGTTTGTACGAAAATCGGGTTGCAACAAATCCACATCCATAATCACAAAAGCTAAACTTGGTTCATCCACCGACTGAAACCACTGATAGTCGGCATCCTCTGGCGGATCAAGTACGAGATACCGTCGGAAATCTGGGAAACCTACGAGGCCGGATGGGAAAGTTAACAGCGTGTCATCCGACACATCCAACATACCGAACCGACTAGTCTGAACTTTCATGATGGTATGTTCTCCAAATAGTTCAATGGTTTCTTCCTCATGCCAAGGCAACCCCGCCTCGGGGTCGGTTTCATTTTTTCTGTGATTAGGACACCCTCTCCGTACCACAGATTTGGACCGGATTGTCATCTCTCAAGACAATCTGACAGGCATGAGCCAATTCGTCGACATCATACGGTTTTTGAATAAACCCTACGACACCCTGATTGAGTAAATCTTGCACAGCATGGTTCCGATCATACCCCGTACAGAGAATTACCTTGAGATCTGGTCGAATCGCTCGCAATTCTTCAAAACATGTCGCTCCCGACATTTCAGGCATCACCATATCCAACAGCACAACATCAACGGGAACAGTCAAATCCCGGCAGATTTTCAGGGCCTCCTTCCCATTCAACACAACCGTAACCTGATAGCCAAGGAATTCAAGTATGGCCTGAGCGGCTTCTCCCACATCCTTCTCATCATCAATCACTACAATATGCCCGGTTCCGTGAGAAGGCTTCGTCGTCTGAACAGGTGTGTCCTTAAGGCTCGCACATAGGGCATCCGGAAGATATAAACGCATTGTCGTTCCACACCCAGGAGAACTGGTCACCCCGATATACCCGCGATGGTTTTTGACGATTCCATACACCATCGCCAATCCCATTCCTGTTCCCTGTCCTCGGCCTTTCGTCGTAAAGAATGGCTCAAAAATATGTCGTTGGGTCTCTAATGACATTCCGGTCCCGGTATCCGTAACCCGAATTACCACATAATCACCTGCGTGAAGTCCTGGGACACGTGAAGCGTATTCCTGGGTGACCGTTTCATTCGAAGTCTGCACAAGCAATTCCCCACGCTCACCCATCGCATCACAGGCATTGACACCTAAATTCATGAGAATCTGGTATAACTGATTGGGATCCCCCAACACATAAGGCTTCGTAGCGGACAGGTCAGTTCGGAAGGTGATCATTTTATGGATTGTCCTTCCGAGCAGTGTCATGACCTCCTGAATTACATCATGGGTATCGACCGTCACATCATGATGCTTTCCCTGCCTGGCATACCCCAAGAGCTGGGATGTCAATTCCTTTCCACGACGAACGGCTTTTTCGATGACATCGCCCGCTGCCCACAAGGGGGTGTCGGTCTTTTCCTGTATCTTGAACAAACTTGCATGGGCCATGATTGCCGTTAACGTATTATTCATATCGTGGGCAACCCCTGAGGCTAGTCGACCGATGGCTTCCATTTTTTGAACCTGCCGCAACTGATGCTCAAGGGCAATATTCTCTTCCTCCATGCGCTTTCTTGCCGTCAAATCGCGTCCAATAAAAAGAGTTTGACGCTGGCCTAAAAACTGAACCTCCCGTTCCATCATCTCTACGGGAAGATTGCTGCCGTTCTTTTGACGAAGGACCGTTTCCTCCCATCTCGCCCCCCCAGGGGCAGAGCTTGGCAACGTGGGACCGGATTCCCCACTTGATGGCTCAGGTCTGATAAGAGAGAAGGCTTTCCCATTCAAGACAGACGGGAGATACCCCAATTGCTGCGCTCCAAGCGAATTAACATGGGTGATTTTTCCCTGGAAATCATAAATCACCAAGACATCCGGAAGCGTTTCGAACAACTCTTTAAATTGGGCTTCAGATTCGCGTAAATCATCAGTACGGATATCCAGTAAATGCTCTACTCGTGAGAGTGCCCGTTCCCAGCGCCCTTTTTCACATAGTGAAATAATATGCAATGGATCGCACTCTTTTGGGAGATAGGCATCAGCATGGATCGAATGAGCAGGGTATCCTCGGGCTGTAGATTCCTGTCCAAGGACAATGCACATTGCCTGAGGATATTGGACTTTGCACCAAATCACAAACTCTTCGCTTGTCATGTCCGACAGCGGATGGTCAATGAGGACAATATCAGGAAGCACAAGATTCACTGCCACCTGAACCTGTTTCCCCGCTTGCCATTCCACCACCTGCCATCCCCGTTCACCAAATATGTGATGAATTCGTTGGATTTCGGACTTGTGGGTGGAAACCATCCAAACATGTGGGCGTTGAGGACTAGGAGGGTTCTCCACTAACTCGCAAACCTGCTGACGAAAGCGTTGAGGTTCTGTCGGGAGAGCAAGAAATGCCGAAGCCCCTAAATCTTTCAAAATGTCATGAGCATCAATTCCAGTATACGTGGCGGAAACCGCAAGAACAGGGGGCACTGCCTGTGTGGAACCAAAGAATGAATGCAACAATTCGCAAAATCGCCATCCGCTAATTCCCGGCATATGGAGATCGAGGACAATGGCATCCGGCACATTTCCTTCTTGGAGCCACCGCCAGGCATCTTCAGAACAGACAAAGCGATTGACCGCAAAGTAATCCTTCTCAAGCCAACTCGCAAGAAGATGGAGTTGGACCGGATCATCATTAATTACAAGGATGGACGCCATATTTATTGTTTCAATGAACTCGGCGAAATCGTGAGCCGGGAAAAGGTATCGTCCGCATGCCTATGAAATTGCGCAAATTCCACCCCATTTCGACCGCTATTTTTGACTAAGTAGAGAACACCGTCTGCAGATTGTATCAATTGCTCAATGGGAATTGGACAGGGATCGGTCCAGGTCGTGACCCCCTGACTGACCGTCACCGTTAAATCAACATTGTGAATCCGAAAGGGTTTCTGGGAAACCGCCACTCGAATGCGTTCAGCGAGCCGCACGGCCTGGGCCGCATCACTATTGGGCAATACCATGAGAAATTCCTCCCCGCCATACCGGCCAATGGCATCATATGAACGCAAGCAAAACCGCATCCGCCTAGAGACCTCGACCAGCACGTGATCACCCGCAACATGCCCATAGGAATCATTCACATTCTTAAACCCATCCAAATCAGCCAGAATGAGACTCAGGGGTTGCTCTTCCCGATGAGCCCGGTCAATTTCCCGGAGTAAGGTATCCACGATGGCGCCGTGATTCAGAATTTGCGTCAAGGGATCTTGCATCGCCTGAATCCGAAGTGTTTCTCGAGCCGAAATTAATTCATTTTGCAAATCCACAATTCGCTTCCCTGCTCGTAATCGAGCATCCAATTCTTCTAAGAGGAATGGCTTGGTCAGGTAATCATCAGCTCCAGCATCCAACCCGGCAATGAGATCCTCAAGGTTTTTCCGCCCTGTTAACATAACAATATATACATAAGGGCAATCAGTTCTCCCCCGGATTTTTTGACACAGTTCAGGACCGTTGAGCCCGGGCATGATCCAGTCCACAATAGCCACATTGGGCACGCTTCCTCGTTCCAACACCTTCCACGCGGAATCCCCATCAGTACAGGATATGACATCATGCCCCCATTGACGCAATCGATAGACAACCATATGGAGTGTGAGTGGATCATCATCAACAACAAGAATTCGCATAGAGATGTCGTGCCTATTTTATTAAAACGGATAACGTATTTAGTTCAATGGAAAAAGGCCGAGTTCATGCCCTATTTTATGAAGTTCAACAAGCTCGTCTGAAATTGACGCGCGAGGGTGCTCATCGAAGCTTCAAGGGTGTTTTGCAATGTAGCCAAATCAGAGGCCACTTGAGCGATATCGGCATCCTCAAAATTGGACCGGAGCGTTTGCGTATTCACGCTCAACAGTTCCAATCCATCCTTCACCGTATCCAAACGATTGACTCTGGCCCCGATCGTAGCCCGGGCGTCGGTGACTTGGGAGTGGGACTGATTCAATTGTCCGATGGCGGCTTGAATACCCTTGCCATCGTTCGTCACCAGGGCCTGATGAAAGTCCTGAAGATCCTGAAATAGATCCACCGTGGGCCCGGAAAAAATTTGGTTTCCCGGAACATTGGTTTCCACGGTCCGGCCATCACCAATTTCTACCTCGATCCCCGCTCCATCTCCTTGATAGGTATAGCCAACTCTTACAAAAAATTGATCGCCAGCGGCAGGCGGCCCGCCTCCGTCAGTAATGGTGGCATCCAATCCATCAAACGAGAAGACCGCGCCGGATGAATAGGTATTACCTGATGAGACGGTTTGATTCGTGGTCAGATTCAGGACATCAAACTGCGTTGAGGAAGTAAATTGGATTTGATACGCATCCGGTTGTAAGGCCGACGCCGTGACGACAGAAACAGCAATATTTGCGCTTCCTCCATTGTTGATGCTAGCTGATCCCGTTGCTGATCTCGGCACAAATGGTTCGGATTGGGTTTGACTTCCCGCAAACACAAATCTTCCGTTGAGTTGAGTGTTGGCAATACCGGCCAACCCTAGGATGATTTGTTGAACTTCCAGAGCTGCATTCCGTCGCTCCACCGGCGTATTGGTATCGCTCGCCATATTCAATGCTAGTTCTATTGCCCGCTGCACCGTACTTCCAGCCGTCCCCAGAACGCTATCGGATAAATTGAGCCTTCCCACTCCTTCATTCACTGTGGTCAAACGTTGTTCAGTGGTCCGTAGGACATTTCGAAACTGATTGATCCTTTCCGATGCCGCAGGATTATCCGAGGGGCGATTGACTCGCTTCCCTGAAGAAACCTGCTCATTGCGATCCCCGATATTTCCCTGAATACGTTGAATCGCCCTTAGCAGAGCATCAACCTGTTGACGATCAGTCACCCGCATTCGATTGTTCGTCCTTTTCCGATTGACATCGATTTGTCATCGATGAGTCCTATCCCAGCCAGTTGCCTCACCAAGAAGGTTAGCGACCCATGGACAGCATGGTTTGCATCAATTCATCCGCCACCGTAATCATCCGGGCCGAGGCTTCGAATGAACGCTGGAAACTGAGTAGATTAGTCAGTTCCTCATCCAATGAAACACCAGATACACTTTCTCGCAAGGCCGTCACTTGATCGACTTCGAGCTGTTTACTATGTAACGCCTGTGTCGATTTCTGCGTGGCACTCCCGACATCTCCAATAGTAATGGTGTGATAATCATTGAGTGTCACATTACCCAGATCCAGTTGCCGGTTCGTATGAACAGCCACCATATCCAATGCATTGGTGTTGTTCCCCGGTACTCCTGCGGCCGTAGAAGAAGCCGCAATCTTGTCCGTATCCGACAGGGCCACACCAAATTGCAGTGCGGCGCCTTTTTGAGCATTCACATAAAATACATCGCCCGCAGCCGGTGTGCCGTTAATCACGACATCTAATCCATCAAAACTC